>CASEML010000001.1 GCA_949289145.1 uncultured Eubacteriales bacterium
TCCTTTGATGTGGTTGATGTTTGGTCGCGGATATTATATCAAAAAATGGAGGTCAATGCTCTTTTTATTTGCAAACCTCCAATAAATCAAGGTTTTAATAAAGTTAGAACAATAAAAAAGAGGTAGTTTTTGACACTACCTGAAAAAAGGAGAAGGTAAAATGTATGAATATAGTGTGGCAGATTGGGTTCTGCTATTTTTTATTTACGGTTTCTTTGGATGGATTTTTGAAACTGCGTATGTTTCTGTACGCAAAAGAAAGTTTGTCAATCGCGGATTCTTAAGATGTCCCATACTTCCTATTTACGCTTCCGGTGCAATCATTATGCTGTTTGTTACTATTCCCTTTGAGGGAAATTTGGCGGCTACTTTTTTTGCCGGAATGGCAGCCGCAACGATTCTGGAATTGATTGTGGGACTTGCTATGGAAAATATTTTTAAAGTAAAATACTGGGATTATAGTAATCAGAAATTTCAGTTCAAAGGAGTGATTTGTTTATCTTCGTCTATAGCCTGGGGATTTCTGACTTTGCTTTTAACTGAGGTGATACATAAACCCATTGAACAGATGATGCTTCAGATTCCTCAGACGGTGGAATACATTCTCGTAGCAGTATTGGGAATCATATTTGTGACAGATACGGTTATTTCTGTAAAGGCTGCATTGGATTTGAAGGAAATGTTAGAAAAGATGACAGCTATGAGAAAAGAACTGGAGGAAATGCAGGAGCAGTTTTTGGAAGCTGCAGCAGAGAAGAAGGATACTATTTTAAAGGCAGCTACCCAGCGAAAAGAACGTTTTGTGGAACGAATGGAAGACTACAAAGAAGAACTGCTTGAAAATGCACCTGAGAAATTGGAGGCTTACCGCCAGCTAAAGAGCAAATTAGAAGAATATCGGGAATACAGCAGGACTTATGGCAGGTTAAAAGCGCAACTTTTGAAAGCGCATCCTTCTGCATCCTCTGCAAAATATAAAGAAGCTTTGCGGGATATGAAGAAATTCATAGAAGAAGATATTAAAGGAAAAAAGGAAAAATTAAAAAATAAATTGGAGAAATAAATGAGGAAAAATTATGTATAAATTATTAAAAAAAGATGGAAACGCAAAAAGAGGACAGTTTCATACGGTACATGGTGTGATTGAAACACCGGTATTTATGAATGTTGGTACGGCAGCAGCTATTAAAGGTGCAGTATCCACAGAGGATTTACAAAATTTAAAGACGCAGGTAGAATTATCCAATACTTATCATCTTCATGTTAGACCCGGTGACAAGGTGGTTAAGGCAATGGGCGGTCTTCACAAATTTATGGTTTGGGATAAGCCTATCTTGACAGATTCCGGTGGCTTTCAAGTGTTTTCACTGGCAGGATTAAGGAAAATCAAGGAGGAAGGTGTTTACTTTAATTCACATGTGGACGGAAGAAAGATATTTATGGGACCGGAGGAAAGTATGCAGATTCAATCCAATCTTGCCTCCACTATTGCCATGGCATTTGACGAATGTCCGCCCAGTCTGGAATCTAGAACTTATATGGAAAATTCTGTGGCAAGAACCACCAGATGGTTAGAGCGGTGCAAAAAGGAAATGCAGAGACTAAACACTTTGGAAGATACCATCAATAAACAGCAGATGCTTTTTGGAATCAATCAGGGTGGCTGCTTTGAGGATATTCGAATTGATCATGCGAAACGCATTTCAGAACTGGATTTAGATGGATATGCTATCGGAGGTCTGGCAGTGGGAGAATCTCATGCAGAGATGTACCGCATCATTGAGGCAGTTGTGCCTCATCTTCCAGAAAATAAGCCAACTTATCTTATGGGGGTGGGAACACCGGCGAATATTTTAGAAGCTGTGGAGCGGGGAGTAGACTTTTTCGATTGTGTGTACCCCAGCAGAAATGGAAGACATGGTCATGTATACACCAACCGTGGCAAACTGAACTTATTCAATGCCAAATATGAGTTGGACGGAAGACCTATTGAAGAAGGCTGTGGCTGTCCTGCCTGCAAAAAATACAGCAGAGCCTATATAAGACATTTGCTTAAGGCAAAAGAGATGCTTGGAATGCGTTTATGTGTAATGCATAATCTATATTTCTATAATAATATGATGGAAGAAATCAGAGACGCCATTGAACAGGGCAAGTTTGCAGAATATAAGAAAAATAAACTAGAGAGCATGGAACAGGGAAAGTAAGATATACAGGTATGCTACTGTCTTTCGTTTTGCATATAAAATTAAAAAAAATACTTGATGAAATCTATGTAGTTGTGTAAAATATGGAATAGATTGTTAAAAAATATACCGCAATTAGGAGGAAAAAGAATGCAGATGATTTTAGGCGCACAGCAAGGGGGATCCCTTACTTGGATTATGATTGTTTATATTGTTATTATCGTTGGTGGTATGTATTTAATTATGGTACGTCCTCAGAAAAAAGAGCAGAAAAGATTAAATTTAATGCTTTCCGAGCTGGCCATTGGTGACAGTGTACTTACAACCAGTGGATTTTATGGCATTGTCATTGATATTGCAGATGATACTGTCATCGTAGAATTTGGCAATAACAAAAACTGTCGTATTCCAATGAAGAAGGATGCTATTGTTCAGGTGGAAAAAGTTGGTTCTGCAGATTAAATTGCCAGATATTACAGGTATAAATTCTGCACATTTTATGATAAGATTCCTTTGTAACTGAAAGGCAATTCATATATTGTCAGAAACAGCAAAGGAGGAACAACATGAGAAAACTAGCATTATTGACGGTAGCAACCGCAGCCATTGTGGCAGCAGCAAGTACACCACTTTTCAGTGAAGCAGCGGTAAAGACAGTAAATTATGATAATAGCCGCGTGATCATTGGAGGAAAGGCATGCAGTCAGGAGGAATTGGAAGCAATTCTTGCAGACTTAGAATCAGTTGCCGGCAATGGTACTTGGAACCGTTGTATCAAAAGCTTTGTGCTTTCGGGATGTGAACTTCCAACAGAAACGCCAGACAATAGTATGCCGGATTCCGGTATTACAGAAACACCGGACAGCGATACAGAAGATACAGGTGCTGAAGAAACACCGGATAACAATACAGAAGATACAGACAGCGAAGAAACACCAGACAGCGAAAACTTAAGTTTTGCAAAACAAGTAGTGAAACTGGTGAATGAAGAAAGAACAAAGGCAGGATTAAAAGAAGTAACATTAGATACGAATATTGAGGCAGCTGCTTTGGTAAGAGCAAAGGAAATAGAAACATCTTTTTCTCATACCAGACCGGATGGAAGAAACTTCAGTACAGCCCTGCAGGAGCAGAATGTAAGCTTCAAGGGTGCAGGAGAAAATATTGCATGGGGTCAGAGTTCACCGGAAGCTGTAATGAAAGCATGGATGAATAGTGATGGACATCGTGCAAACATTTTGAATCCAAATTACACAAAAATCGGTGTAGGATATTATCAAAATGCCAAAGGGACAAATTACTGGACACAGTTATTTACCTACTAATTTAGATGCATAAAATACCAGTTAAAAGGATGCTGGTATCATAAGGTAAAAATACAGGGCCGGCAGAAATTTTCTGCCGGCTTAAAAATAATGATTGAAAAGTACATACATTTGGTATATTATATTAGATATGGCTAAAACTGTAGACTTTTATACTTTTTTAATGAAAATTTAGTATATTTTAAGAGAACAGTAAAAATATAGCTGAAAGGATGATAACATGAATTATAAGGTTGGCGTTATTTCTGGTGACGGAATCGGACCGGAAATAGTAAACGAAGCAAAAAAAGTCTTAGATGCAGTAGGAGCAAAATTTGGTCACAAATTTGAATATACTGAAATTCTTATGGGGGGAGCTTCCATTGATGTACACGGTGTTCCGCTGACAGAGGAAGCTATTAAGGCTGCTAAGGAAAGTGATGCAGTACTGATGGGATCCATTGGCGGAGATACCACTACCTCTCCATGGTATAAGCTTCCGCCGGATTTAAGACCGGAAGCAGGGCTGTTGAAGATTCGGAAAGCATTGAATCTGTTTGCGAACGTAAGACCAGCCGTATTATATAAAGAATTAAAAGGTGCATGTCCATTGAAGGACGAAGTAATCGGTGACGGATTTGATATGGTCATTATGCGTGAATTGACCGGAGGTCTTTACTTTGGAGAACGTAAAACCGTAGAAGAAAATGGTGTGTTGAAAGCATATGATTCCCTTACATACGATGAAAACGAAATTAGAAGAATCGCAATTCGCGGTTTTGATATTGCTATGAAAAGAAACAAGAAAGTAACTAGTGTTGACAAGGCAAATGTATTGGATTCTTCTAGACTTTGGAGAAAAGTTGTAGAAGAAGTTGCGAAGGATTATCCAGAGGTAACTTATGAGCACATGTTGGTAGATAACTGTGCTATGCAGTTAGTCAAGAACCCAAGACAATTTGATGTTATTCTGACGGAAAATATGTTCGGCGATATTCTTTCAGATGAGGCAAGTATGGTAACCGGTTCTATTGGGATGTTAAGTTCTGCAAGTTTAAACGAAACTAAGTTTGGTTTATATGAGCCTAGTCATGGCTCTGCTCCTGATATTGCAGGAAAGAATATCGCCAATCCGATTGCAACGATACTTTCTGCAGCTATGATGCTTCGTTTCTCATTTGATTTATCAGAGGAAGCAGATGCTGTTGAAAATGCAGTAAAAAAAGTACTTGCAGATGGCTATAGAACTGTTGATATCATGGCAGATGGCTGTAAACAGGTTGGCTGTGATAAAATGGGTGATTTACTGGCAGAGAGAATCTAGTAACAGTTCAGCCATGGTATGTCATACAAGTGCATTATGCTAGCATAAAATGCACTTGTATGACATACCATGGGCGGAAGGCCTGCATATGAGCAAAAGTAGCTGCGAAGCAGCGGAAAGCACGTAGTGCGATTTTGCGAATGGCGTGGGCTGAACTGTTATAGAATCTAGACATACGAGAATTGTAATCAGTAAAATTATAAAAAAGGAGAGAGAAAAATGAGAAGTGATGCAGTAACAAAAGGAATGCAGCAGGCTCCGCACAGATCATTATTTAACGCACTGGGAATGACAAAAGAAGAAATGAGCAGACCATTGGTGGGTATTGTAAGTTCATACAATGAAATTGTTCCGGGACACATGAATATAGATAAGATTGTAAATGCAGTAAAAATGGGCGTTGCCATGGCAGGCGGTACACCGGTTATGTTTCCGGCCATCGCTGTATGCGACGGTATCGCTATGGGTCATGTGGGAATGAAATATTCCTTAGTAACCAGAGATTTAATCTGTGACTCCACTGAGTGTATGGCTATGGCGCATCAGTTCGATGCACTTGTTATGGTTCCAAACTGTGACAAGAATGTACCGGGACTTTTAATGGCAGCAGCAAGATTAAATATTCCTACGGTATTTGTCAGCGGAGGACCAATGCTTGCAGGTAAGGTAAAGGGCTGTAAGACATCATTGTCTAGCATGTTTGAAGCAGTAGGTTCCTACGCAGCAGGTACCATGACAGAAGAAGATGTGTTGGAATTTGAAGAAAATGCATGCCCTACCTGTGGTTCCTGTTCCGGTATGTATACTGCCAACAGCATGAACTGCTTAACAGAAGTTCTTGGCATGGGGTTAAAAGGAAATGGGACTATTCCGGCAGTATATTCTGAACGTATCCGTCTGGCAAAACAGGCAGGTATGAAAGTTATGGAAATGTTAGAAAAGAATATTCGCCCCAGAGATATTATGACAGAAAAGGCATTTCACAATGCGTTAACGGTAGATATGGCACTGGGATGCTCCACCAACAGTATGCTTCACTTACCGGCCATTGCCCACGAAGCAGGAATTGAAATTGATCTGGATATTGCCAATGAAATTTCTGCAAAGACTCCGAATCTTTGTCATTTAGCACCGGCAGGTCATACATATATTGAAGAGTTAAATGAAGCCGGCGGCGTATATGCTGTTATGAATGAATTAAATAAAAAGGGATTGCTTCATACAGACTGCATGACCGTAACAGGGAAGACGGTAGGGGAAAATATTGAAGGATGCATAAACAAGAATCCGGAAGTAATTCGTCCCATCGAAAATCCATACAGTGAAACAGGAGGCATCGCAGTACTTCGTGGTAATCTGGCACCGGATACTGCAGTAGTAAAGCGTTCCGCAGTAGCACCGGAAATGATGGTACATGAAGGTCCTGCCAGAGTATTTGACTGTGAAGAAGATGCCATTGCGGCAATTAAAGGCGGAAAGATTGTGGCGGGTGATGTGGTTGTTATCCGTTACGAAGGTCCAAAAGGCGGTCCGGGCATGAGAGAAATGTTAAATCCTACCTCAGCTATTGCAGGTATGGGACTTGGTTCTTCTGTAGCACTGATTACAGACGGACGTTTCTCAGGAGCCTCCAGAGGAGCTTCCATCGGTCATGTTTCACCGGAAGCAGCCGTGGGCGGTAATATTGCCTTAGTGGAAGAAGGCGATATCATCAAGATTGATATTCCGAATAATAAGCTTGACTTTGTAATCTCAGAGGAAGAATTAGAAGCAAGACGTGCAAAATGGCAACCAAGAGAGCCGAAGATTACCACAGGCTACTTAAAGCGCTATGCGGAATTAGTTACCTCCGGTAACAGAGGAGCCGTATTAGAATTACCTAAAAAATAAAGTGGGGGATAAAGATGCAGTTAACAGGTTCAGAAATCGTTGTGGAATGTTTAAAAGAGCAGGGCGTGGATACGGTTTTTGGGTATCCGGGCGGATCTATTTTAAATATTTACGATGCATTATATAAACATGAAGAAATCAGGCATATCCTGACCTCCCATGAACAGGGGGCTGCTCATGCGGCAGACGGTTATGCCCGTTCCACTGGCAAAGTGGGTGTCTGCCTTGCCACCAGTGGTCCTGGTGCCACCAACCTGGTTACAGGAATTGCCACAGCTTATATGGATTCTGTTCCGATGGTGGCCATTACCTGTAATGTGGGTGTGCCGCTTCTGGGAAAGGATTCCTTTCAGGAAATTGATATTGTTGGCGTAACTATGCCTATTACAAAGCACAATTATATTGTGAAAAAGATTGATGATCTGGCAAAGACCATCCGTAAGGCATTTAAAATAGCAAAAACAGGAAGGCCTGGTCCCGTTTTGGTGGATATTACCAAGGATGTTACAGCTGCAGTAGGTGAATACATAAAAGAAACGCCGGAAGCTATTGAGCGTAAGCCTTTAGCAAATAGTGAAGATATGGAAAAAGTATTGAACTATATCAGCCAGGCAAAGAAACCATATATCTTCGTAGGCGGCGGAGCTATTATTTCGGATGCATCTGAAGAAGTAAATGAATTTGCTAAAAAATTGGATGCACCAGTCTGTGACAGCCTTATGGGTAAAGGTGCATTTGACGGAACAGATCCATTGTATACAGGAATGCTTGGAATGCATGGAACCAAAACAGCAAATTACGGTGTAACAGAATGTGATCTTTTGGTGGTGATTGGTGCCCGTTTCAGTGACAGAGTCACTGGTAATGTAAATAAGTTTGCAAAAAATGCAAAGATTATACAGATTGATGTGGATGCTGCGGAAATTAATAAAAATGTATTGGTAGATGCTTGCCTTATAGGTGATGCCAAATTGATTTTAAGAGAACTGTGTGATCGAATGAAACAGCACGAAAATAAAGAATGGATAGGTCATATCAAAAATATGATGCAGACATATCCATTGACATACAATAAAGAAGCATTAACAGGTCCGTACATAATTGAAAAGCTTTATGATGCAACCAAGGGTCAGGCTATTATTACTACAGATGTAGGACAGCATCAGATGTGGGCGGCTCAGTATTATAAATATACTTCTCCCCGTACTTTCCTTTCATCCGGTGGTCTTGGGACCATGGGATATGGTTTAGGAGCCTGCATCGGAGCTAAAGCAGGCAATCCGGACAAAATAGTAATTAATATTGCAGGTGACGGTTGTTTCCGCATGAATTTAAATGAGCTTGCAACTGCCTCCAGATATAACATTCCTATTATTCAGATTGTGTTGAATAATCATGTGCTTGGAATGGTGCGTCAGTGGCAGACCTTATTCTACGGAGCGCGTTATTCTCACACAGTATTAAATGATAAGGTGGACTTTGTGAAAGTTTCCGAAGGATTAGGCTGCGAAGCTTATCGCGTAACGAGCAAGGAAGAATTAGATGCTGCCTTGGAAAAGGCATTGCAGGCCAAGGGACCGGTTGTGTTGGATTGTCTTATTGACAGTGACGACAAGGTATTCCCGATGGTACCGCCGGCAGCCGCCATTGAAGAAGTATTTGACCAGTCAGATATATAAAAAATTAAAGATACATATTTAGGAGGAAAATAGAAAAATGAGCAGAGTATATAATTTCTCAGCAGGACCAGCAGTTTTACCAGAAGAAGTATTAAAGGAAGCAGCAGCAGAAATGCTTGACTACAACGGAACAGGAATGTCCGTGATGGAAATGAGTCATCGTTCCAAAGCTTTTGAGGAAATCATTAAGACAGCAGAACAGGATATCCGGGACTTAATGAATATTCCCGACAATTACAAAGTACTGTTCTTACAGGGCGGAGCTTCCCAGCAGTTTGCAATGATTCCTATGAATTTAATGAAGAATAAGGTAGCTGACTATATTGTAACAGGTCAGTGGGCTAAAAAAGCTTGGCAGGAAGCTTCCAAGTACGGTAAAGCCAATAAAATTGCTTCATCGGAAGATGAAACATTCTCCTACATTCCGGATTGTTCTGATCTGCCGATTTCTGAAGATGCAGATTATGTCTACATCTGTGAAAATAATACTATTTATGGAACAAAGTTCAAAACCCTCCCAAATACAAAGGGAAAAACTTTAGTTGCTGATGTTTCTTCCTGCTTTTTATCTGAGCCTGTAGATGTAAGCAAGTACGGAATTATCTACGGTGGAGTTCAGAAGAATGTAGGACCGGCGGGTATGGTTATTGTAATCATCCGTGAAGATTTAATTACAGACGATGTATTAGAAGGCACACCTACCATGTTAAAATACAAGACACATGCAGATGCAGGCAGCTTATACAACACACCTCCGGCATACAATATTTATATTTGCGGCAAGGTATTTAAGTGGTTAAAGAAAATGGGCGGATTAGAAAAAATGAAAGAACTGAATGAAAAGAAAGCAAAAGTTCTTTATGATTTCTTAGATGAAAGCAAGTTATTCAAGGGAACTGTTCGTAAGGAAGACCGTTCTTTAATGAATGTACCATTTGTAACAGGCGATGCTGACTTAGACGCTAAGTTTGTAAAAGAAGCAAAAGAAGCAGGTTTCGAAAACTTAAAAGGACACAGAACGGTAGGCGGTATGCGTGCAAGTATCTATAATGCTATGCCAATCGAAGGTGTAGAAAAATTAGTTGAATTTATGAAGAAGTTTGAAAAGGAGAACATGTAACATGTATAAATATCATTGCTTAAACCCAATCGCAGCCTGTGGACTTGACTTGTTTACAGAAAACTATGAAAAAACGGAAGATGTAAAGGAAGCATCTGCAATTTTAGTCAGAAGTGCAGCAATGCATGATATGGAATTATCTGATAATCTTTGTGCAGTGGCAAGGGCAGGAGCCGGTGTCAACAACATTCCTTTGGATAAATGTGCAGATAAGGGTATCGTAGTATTTAATACCCCCGGTGCCAATGCCAATGGTGTAAAGGAAATTGTGATTGCGGGTATGCTGCTAGCTTCCAGAGACATTTTGGGCGGTATTGAATGGTGCAAGGAAAATGCAGCCGATGAAAATATTGGAAAGGCAGCAGAAAAAGTGAAAAGTAAATTTGCCGGAACAGAAATTAAAGGCAAAAAGCTTGGCGTGATTGGTCTTGGAGCCATCGGTGTATTAGTTGCCAATGCTGCAAAGCACTTAGGAATGGAAGTATATGGTTATGACCCATATATTTCTGTGAAAGCAGCATGGAATTTATCCAGAGATATCAAGCATGTGTCAGATGTAAATGATATTTATAAGGAATGTGATTTCATCACAGTGCATGTACCACTGTTGGATTCCACAAGACAGATGATTAATAAAGAAGCTATTGATATGATGAAAGATGGTGTTATCATATTAAATTTTGCAAGAGATTTACTTGTAAATGAAGAAGATATGGTAGCAGCATTGGCAGCAGGCAAGGTGCGCAAGTATGTATCTGACTTTGCAAATCCTACAACAGCAGGTAAGGAAGGCGTTATTTTAACACCGCATCTTGGAGCCTCCACAGCAGAATCGGAAGATAACTGTGCTATTATGGCAGTGGAAGAAATTATGGATTATATGGAAAACGGCAACATCAAAAATTCTGTAAATTATCCTGCATGTGACATGGGCGTATGTGCAAGTGCAAGCCGTGTTGCAGTATGTCACAAAAATATTAAAAATACCATCAGTAAGATTACAAATACGTTCGGAAATGCAGACATTAATATCGCAAACATGGTAAATGTCAGCCGAGGCGATTATGCATACTCATTGCTTGACTTAGAAACAGCGGTAACAGACGCTGTATTAGAAGAACTGAAGGGAACGGAAGGGGTATTGAAGGTTCGCGTGGTTTGCTGAGATTTTGTGCGATAAATTTTTGATCATAAAAAAGAGTATAATAAAATCTAGTGATATGGAAAAGCTGCTAATCTATTTGCAAGGAAAGCAAATAGCGGGCAGCTTTTTTGTATGATTTCAATTATTTAAAGTAAGGAATAGTTTGAATAATTATCTAAAATGATTGTAAAATTTGTGCGCATCGGATATGATAATAGTACAAAGAAAGGTAGTGGTACATATAATATGAAACAGATCATAATTATCGGTGCAGGAGCAGCGGGATTGACCGCTGCCATTTTTGCGGCAAGAAGGGGTGCGAATGTCACAGTATTAGAACATACAGACAAGGCAGGTAAAAAAATTCTTTCCACCGGAAATGGAAAATGTAATATTACCAATAAATTTCAAGATGCTTCCTGTTATCGGGGAAGCGACAGCAGTTTTGCCATGGAAGTGCTGAAGAAATTCAGTGAAAAAGACACCATAGACTTTATGGAAAGCCTTGGCATACTCTGTAAAGAGAAAAACGGTTATATTTACCCAAGGTCAGAACAGGCGGCAACAGTACGTGATGGTCTTTTAATGGAGTGCAGAAACCTTGGCGTTGTCATAGAATATCAGGTAGATTTACAGAAAATTCAAAGGGAAAACCATTTTTTTACTCTTTTTTCCCAAACTGCCAATGGACACAAAGTCTATCAGTGTCAAAAACTGATTTTGGCAGCTGGATCCAAGGCGGCACCAAATACAGGCTCTGACGGTAGTGGGTATGAACTTGCAAAAAGTCTTGGATTAAAGGTAATAAAGCCACTGCCAGCTCTGGTACAGTTAAGATGTCAAGAAGGAATATACAAAGAGGCAGCAGGTGTTCGATGCCATGCCGCAGTGGCTGTAAATGTAAATGGCGAAATGGTATGTGGTGAGGAAGGAGAATTGCAGATTACAAATTATGGAATCTCCGGAATACCAGTAATGCAGCTTAGCAGGTTTGCAGTGAAGGCATTGGATGCCAGAAAACAGGTTACAGCGGTGATTGATTTCTTTCCAGAAATGGACGAAGAGGAATTGCAGTTAAGGCTGACCAATATGGTCAGACATTTTCCTAAAAGAAATATGGAAGATATTTTGGCAGGTTTTTTGAACAGGAAACTGGCGGCTGCCTTGTTAAAAGAAATGGGAATGAAAAAGAATAAAGCTGCAGCCTGGTACGATGATAGTTATATTCAGGGGATGGGAACATTTTTAAAGTCCTATAAAACGCAGGTTATAGGATCAAACTCTTTTAAAGAGGCACAAGTGTGTCAAGGCGGTGTTGCCACCACAGAAATAAACAGCTGCACAATGGAGGCAAAAAAAATTCCAGGGCTATATTTGGCAGGAGAAGTATTGGATATTGATGGAACTTGTGGTGGGTACAATCTTCAATTTGCATGGACAACCGGAGCTATTGCTGGAAAATCAGCAGTATAAAGGAGTACTTTTGACATAGGGAAAGTAAAAATGACGAAAAGAAAAAAGAGGAAAATGCAAAAATAACGAAAAGGGAGAATGAAAGAACAAAAAAACATGCATTTTGCATAACAAATATTTCGAAAATATTAAATTTATTTCAAAAAGCATTGAATAAATGTAAAAAATGATATATAATAAAGCTACCATAAAAAAGAAATCCACGATGAAGGAGATGTGAAGATGAAGAAAAACGGACTAAAACAACGGCTGCTCAGTATTATGCTGGCTGCTTCACTGGCAGTTTCAACGTTTTATGTTGCGCCATCGGCAGAAGTACAGGCAGCAAGCAGTGAGGGAACAGCTTATTCCCCTCGCGCTTACGACTCATCTTATGATGCGCAGTATGCGTATTCAGGAGACGATTTGGGTTGTACCTACACGAAGGAAAAGACAACTTTTAAAGTATGGTCTCCGGAAGCAAGCAATGTGGTACTTTGCAGATACCAGCAGGGCAATGGTGACAATCTTATCGAAGAAGTACCAATGACAAAAGGGGATAAGGGTGTTTGGAGTGTTACTGTTAACGGTGATATTGTAAATACATATTATACATATAAGGTCACTGTGAATACTGCCAATGGAGTAAAAACCAAGGAAGCGGTAGATATTTATGCTAAAGCTGCCGGCGTAAACGGACAGAGAGCTATGGTAGTTGACTTGGACAGTACAGACCCGGAGAATTGGGATACTAACTATCAAAGAGAAAAAACATTGCTCAGCGATATTATTGTATGGGAAATACATATCAGGGATTTTTCCATTGATGTATCTTCAGGTGTTTCTGAGGAGAACCGGGGTAAATATAAGGCATTTACGGAAAGTACGACAATAAATGGAGAAGGAAGAGTGGCATCTTGTGTAGACTATCTGAAAGAATTGGGGGTTACTCATGTACAGATTCTTCCCATGTATGATTATGCTTCGGTGGATGAAACAAATGTTTCTTCTTCTTTAAGCAGCAATTATAATTGGGGATATGATCCACTGAATTATAATGTGCCAGAGGGATCTTATTCCAGCAATCCTTATGACGGAAATGTGCGTATTACAGAAATGAAAGAAATGATTCAGGCATTGCACGATGCAGGAATTAAGGTCATTATGGACGTAGTATATAACCATACCTATGATAGTGAAGATTCTAACTTTAATAAAATTATGCCTGGTTATTATTACAAACTAAACAGTGATTTGTCTTTTAACAATCAATCCGGCTGCGGTAATGCCACTAGAAGTGACAGCGCCATGTATCGCAAATTTATGATCGATTCCATTACTTACTGGGCAGAAGAATATAATCTGGACGGTTTCCGTTTTGACTTGATGGGAATTCATGATTATGAAACTATGAATCAGATTCGTAAAGCTTTAGACAGTAAGTTTGGGGAAGATACTATTGTAATGTATGGAGAAGGCTGGACAGGAGATGGCAGTTATGATTCCAATAGTGCACACAAAGCAAATGAGTCTAAATTAGATGATGGTATTGGATACTTTAATGACCAGATTCGAGATGCATTGAAAGGTGAACACAAATTCGACGGTACCATTGGATTATTACAGCAAAACTACGTATCCGGCTCTTTTCTGGAAGTAGGTGAAAAGTGGCCGAATAATGTATATGGCGGTATTATGGGATCTGTAGGTTATACATCAGGCCAATGGGGAATGTGGCGCCCATTTTGGTCAAAATCCTCCAACTGCAGTTTGAGTTATGTGTCAGCTCACGATAACCTGACGCTTTGGGATAAGCTGACAGAAGGATTTGGAAAGAATTATTCTTCTACAGATGAAAAATTACTTAAGATGAATAAGATGGCAGGAGCCATCATACTCAGCTCGAAGGGCGGAGTATTTATGCAGGCTGGAGAAGAATTTGCAAGAACTAAGAATGGCGACGAGAACAGTTATGCTTCTCCCGACAGTGTAAATAAAATTGACTGGAACAGAGTAAGCACATATTCATCCATTCAGCAGTATTATGAAGGCATGATTAAGATTCGTAAGGCATTTTCCGGTTTCCGTTCTATTACCACAAGAAGCAGTGATAACTGGAACCCTAACAATAATAACCTGGAATGGATTACCAATGTAAGAGATCAGGAACCAAGCGGTCTTTTTGGATTTTATGAAACAAATAATGTGGCAGGAGAATGGAGCAAAATTGCAGTATTGATCAATAATGCCACCACAGAACAATCCATTACATTAAATGAGAATGCATGGGTAATCATTGCTGACGGAACGACGGCAGGATTAGAAAAAATCAGAGAAACAGGTTCTTCTGTGTCTGTTCCTGCAAAATCTGTTGTAGTTGCAGTGCCAAAGGCTACTTTTGAAGAATGCAATATTACAGATAACAAGGCACCTGTCATTACAGCAAACAGTAGTTATGAAACCACTGTGGGGACACCGTTAACGTTTCAGGTACAAACTTCCGATGCAGATGGTGATACGGTAACTTTAACTGCCAAGGAGGTACCTTTTGGTGCTTCTTTTGATACGGCAACAGGAAGTTTTGCATGGAATAGTCCGGTGGCAGGTACCTACACCATGACCGTGACAGCAAATGACGGAAAAGACAGCACGTCAAAAACCATAACCATTACAGTAACAGAGAAGACTACAGCATTAAAAGCACTGGTAGAGAGTATTGAAACAGAGAATCTATCCGAACAGAATTTTACAAAGAATGTATGGGAACCGTTTACTGCTGCGTTAGAAACAGCAAAAACAGTGATTGCGAATAGTGAAACAGATGATGAAAAAATACAGACAGCATTAGAGGATTTAGAGCAGGCTTATACAGCAGTTTCTGAAGAAAAAGCAGCAAAAGAAGAAGTAGAACAGAAAATAGTACAGGGAAATGAAAAAGTAAGCGCAGCCCAAGCAGATGCTGAAAATTACGATGCAGAAGCAGTTGAAGATTTGGAGACGGTGCTTGGGGAGGCAGAAGAAGCGATTGCAGTTCCAATTAGTGCAGAGGCATATAAGAGTATTGCAGAGGATTTACAGGCAGCAGTTGATGCAGTAGTTTCCCTGAAAGTAAATCCGGTCATTCGTGTAAAAGCTTCCGGTTGGACATCGCCGGCAGTGTATGTTTGGACCGGCAATGATGAAACAGCAGTGAAATATGCAGGAGAGTGGCCTGGAACAAAATTGTCTGTCACAGACTCAGAAGGTTGGTATGTGTTTGAATTGCCCCAAGGACTTACAGGATATTCTGTTATCGTAAATGACGGAGCAGCAGGCACTGCCGTTCAGACCTCGGATATTGTAGGAATTGAAGGCAGCGTGGACGTTACAGTGACCTCTTTTAGCGGTAAAACCTGCACATATGAAATAGTAGAAAAGGAAGTTGGAACAGGTCAGGTAGAGGTTAGCAAGACATTACTGAATGAAGTGATTACAAATGCACAAGCGGTGAATGAAAGTATGTATACCGCAGAAAGTGTTGCTGCATTACAGGAAAGCTTAGCAGCAGCACTGGCAGTAAATGATGACAGTGATACAACTCAGGTAAAGGTAAATCAAGCCGTAAGAAGTTTAAAGAAGGCCATGAATGGATTAACCTTATTAGGAAATATTACGGTAACACCAACGGTAACATCTACTGTAACACCGACACCGATCGAACTACCTACCGTAGTTCCTACCGATGGGCCTACTGTCGAACCAACGGAATTACCTACTGTATCGCCTACACAAAAACCCGTTGTGACACCTACAGAAGTTCCGGGAGAACATAAAGTTATGAGTTTTTCTTTTGGCAGTAATGAAATTAAAGTGGAGATGGAAGACAATGCTACTGCCAATAGTTTCTTGGATGCCATGCCAATGGAATTGTATTTTGATGATTATAACGGAATAGAAAAAATGGCGTATGTGGAAGCAGAACTGGATACCAGTGATGCACCAGAAAGCTATAAACCGGAAGCAGGATCGCTTTGCTATTATGTTCCATGGGGAAATATTTGCTTCTTCTGCGAGGATGCGCCGGAAACATCAGGTCTGATACCTCTTGGAAAAGTAATTTCTGGCATGGAGTATGTATCAGAATTAGATACGGCAGGTGTCATCAGTGCAAAATTAACAGGAGAACTTGTAACACCGACTCCGACTCCAACCGTGGAACCAACGGATACAGTTACTGCAACGCCAACTCCGCCGGTTACAGTAACACCGACTACAATACCAACGGAGACACCAACTGACGTACCTACAAAAGTACCAACTACAGTACCAACGAAAGCGCCTACTTCAATACCAACGAAGGTACCAACAAAAGCACCGACGGCAACTCCTGTACCAGCAAAAACGGAGAAATTTACTTTGCAGCTGTCAGCTTCTACAACTACATCTACAAAGCTGAAATGGAATATGTTGGCTAGTGCCGACAGGTATCAAATATACCGAGCCACATCTGCTAACGGCACCTATAAGCTGGTGAAAACTATAAATGACGGAACAAAAACCTCATATACCAACAAGAGTTTACAGTGTGGAAAGACTTATTACTATTATGTAAAGGCTTATGAGAAAAAGTCGGGAACTTTCGTATGCATTAACACTACACCTACTAAGAAAGTAAAACTAACACCCGCAAAAGTTTCTTTAAAATCCGTAAAAGCTTCTGGCAAAAAAGTAAAAATCACATGGAAGAAGCAAAGTGGTATTAGTGGATATGTGGTGTACCAGTCGACAAAGAAAAGTAAAGGCTACAAGAAGATTGCAACTGTTAAGAGCGCAAGTAAAGTAAGTTACACTACAAAGAAGTTAACAGCGGGAAAGAAATATTATTACAAAATAAGAGCATATAAAACAGTGAATGGAAAGAAAGTTTATGGAAGCTATTCCAGTGTAAAGAGTGTTACTGTAAAATAATAGAAAGGTAAAAAAAATTTATTTAAGAACCGTTTTTGCCTATTGGCAAGAAGCGGTTCTTGTTTTTTGAGAAAAATTATAAAAGCATTAAACGAGAATGATTATCAATTGTAACCATTGCTTTTTCAACTAGCGTCTGCTATTATATTAATGGTTAGATGTACCTAACCAAAAATAGATCATTATAACTCCTTCTGTTTTGACGTGCTGGGCCAGAACAGAAGGGTAACTCAAAAGAAAGGGCGATGTTATGAGCAATTTGGAAATTGAAAAAGTGATTGGACGAGAAATTATTGATTCCAGAGGAAATCCTACTGTGGAGGCAGAGGTATATTTAAAGGATGGAACCATTGGAAGAGGAACTGCTCCAAGTGGTGCTTCTACAGGCGAATTTGAAGCTTTGGAATTGAGAGATGGAGATAAAACACGTTTTGGTGGTAAGGGTGTATCCAAGGCGGTAGAAAATATAAATACAATAATCAACGATACACTAAAAGGTAGCAGTGCTGCAGATACTTACGCAGTAGATAAGGCTATGATTCAGGCGGATGGAACAAAGGATAAATCAAAGTTAGGAGCTAACGCAATTCTTGCGGTTTCTATTGCAGCAGCAAGAGCAGCGTCTATTTCCCTTGGCATACCTCTTTATAGATTTTTAGGTGGTGTGAACGGGAACAGACTTCCGGTTCCGATGATGAACATTTTAAATGGTGGAGCCCATGCTGCTAATACAGTTGATGTTCAGGAATTTATGATTATGCCCACTGGAGCAAAATGTTTTAGAGAAGGGCTTCGTTGGTGTACAGAAGTATTTCATGCATTAGGTGCGATTTTAAAGGATAAAGGTCTTGCAACCGGTGTAGGTGATGAAGGTGGATACGCACCGGATCTGGCAAGTGATGAAGAAGCTATTGAATTTATTTTAGATGCAATTAAAAGAGCAGGATATGAGCCGGGAAAAGATTTTGTGCTGGCAATGGATGCGGCTTCCAGTGAATGGAAAACAGGAACCAAAGGTGAATATCTTCTTCCAAAAACAGGAAAGAAATTCACATCCAAAGAATTGGTACAGCATTGGAGCAATTTATGTGACAAATATCCGATTTATTCCATCGAAGACGCTTTGGATGAAGAAGACTGGGAAGGCTGGCAGGTATTGACAGCAGAATTGGGCAATAAAATTCAGCTAGTGGGAGATGATTTATTTGTAACCAATACAGAACGCCTTCAGAAAGGAATTTCTATGAACTGCGGAAATTCCATCCTGATTAAATTAAATCAGATTGGAA
>CASEML010000002.1 GCA_949289145.1 uncultured Eubacteriales bacterium
CAGTTCTGCCTGTATCTGTTCTTCTGTATAGCCATAGGCCTGGTAGGTGCTGGCGTCAAAGGTGTTTTGTGCCACCTGGGATTTGTAGGCTTCGTAGGTGCTGTAATACAGCTCGTCTTCCGGATCGGAGGCATCGAAATAGTTTTTGTCATCTTTGATGGATTTTACCAGCAGCTCCGCCTGTTCTACCTGTTTTTCATAGGCTGCCCGGCTGTCGGTGAGCTGTTCTTCCTGAAGGTTGTAATCGGTGCTTTTGATGGTGAACAGCAGCTCTCCTTCCTGCACCAGCTTTCCTTCTTCCATGTAGCTTTCCTGAATTTCACCGGTGTATGCAGGCATTACATAGCTGGAATCGCTGTTGGTAACGGTGCCTTGGGAAATGATCATGTAGGGCTTGTGAGCAACGGTGCTCCATACCACTACGCCTATAAGGGCAACGGTGATGATAAGCAGAAGCAGATAGCCAAAGGCTGGAAGGGGTTTTTCAAACATGAGACGGCTGTCTTTTAGCTGCTCCATGGTCTTGATCTGTTTTTTCATGGTTTTGTACTCCTGTGTTATTACGGTATCATGGTCTTGTATTATGTATTGTCTGCCCGTGGGATAAAGATGTCGGCTGTCATAAGGTCTTCTTCCGGGTTATTGTTTACAAAGATAGTATAGTTGTGATCAGCTAGTTTGATATCCTTTTCGAAGGCTTCCAGATTGATCTTATCATAGGCAAACTTTAGGGACTGCTCCGGTCCGGTGTACCTGCAATACAAGGCATTTGGTACACGGATGACAGAGTCCATGGAATAGGGCTGTTCTACACTGTGAATATAGTTATTGCATTGAAGCATCATGAGGATTTCCATGTCCAGTTCGCCTGCTTCATTGAAAAATGTCCTTGTATACTGGATTAAGGGCCCTATCTGCATGGCTCCTTTTGTTTTTATGTAGGACTGCATCTGCTCGATTGCCACGTTCAGGTCGAAGTTTTCTTCGTCTAATAAAATTTTGTATTTTAGAACATTGGTTAGTTTCAATGTTTTGTTTTCGTTGAATTGCAGTTTACTCATATGATAATATTTCCTATCTCCTTTTCAAGCTATATATTACAATGTAATTACTTCTTTCTTCCAACGGTACTTATAATTATCCCCACAATAGTACCAATGAATCAATTTCTATAACTATAAATTTTTAAAAACAGTTCTATAAATCCTATTAGAAAATTCCTATATAAACAAATGCCATAAACCATTTAGGTATTTAAAATTCTGTAAACATTAAAATTAGATTAAATCCTAACCCTCCAAAAAATAATACATTACCCATTATCTTTATTTTTCTTCTCATATACATTTGTCCCAAATTTATTACTAATACCAAGAATGAAAATGAATTTTCATTCTTGGTGGCACCATAGGAACACTAAAATTAACTTTATACCATCAAAAGCCAAGTATTATAATCAATATCTAGTACAGCTTTTTCAATAGTCCCCTACTAAAAACCCGCAACAGTTATAAAATATAATTTTTGATTGTCAGAAGAATAGCATTCCTTTCCTCATATGATTATTTTCATAATTAATCCTTATTGCTAATCCAATTTCCGGCACTATCTTTTAAAAAGTAAATGTTTATATTATCCATACTATTTCCTTCATATAAACTTTCCTTTTGTTTTTCTACTGGAATATAACTTTCTGGAAAAATATCCTTGAAATTTATCTGATTTGCATATATATAAACAATTTTACTTTCCTCTTGCTTTATCAATGCATATTCATAGGACAAATCACTACAATATGTGGCTATATAAGCAGGGTACTCAAAAAGTTCTTCATCATATACTATCTGTTTCGTTACTTTTTCACCATTTATGTTATAGTCACATTTAATTTCTGAAAGTCTGGCTATTTCTTCCCGAAACTCTACAGTATCATAAGCTGCTTCCAAATATATGATGGTTTGATCTAAAGATAAGTTTGTAGACTGATAAAAATAATAATAGTTTACATGCTGTGTTTTTTCTAATGATTCCGGAAAGATGTTAAGACCACAGTTTCGGCCAAGCCCTTCATTTTCCACATGACCTTCCCACTCACCATATTTTGCTATGTCTACCGTAGCGTATGTGTCCTTTATAGATGTAAAAAAGTACAGCGTCAAGACAGCACAGACAGCAAGCAAACCTAAAATTATCGCACCTAAAATTACTATTTTCCCTATTAATCTTTTATTTTTTTTCAATTTCTTACCTTCCTAAAATACTGTCGGTCCTGCTGCATAAAGGGCACGATAAAACTGATATCTTTTTACTCCTTTGCACAATGTCTTAGTATCCACACCATTATCAATGTCTATCCCATTGTTAAGAGATTTAAAAATTAATGCTACTACGTCATATATACTAATATTTCTTACTTTATGTGAATTAACCAATGCTGTTGCATATCCCATACAGCTCAATTTACTTCTGATCCGGTATTATACGCTACCTTATATCCTGCCTCCACATAAGTCATCTCTTCCTCCTCCATCCCGGCATAACTGCTTGGCATTGCTAACATACCATCGTAAGTCATTTCCATTGCGATATTCTCCTTCTAAATCCTTTTTTATTTTGTAGTTTTTTTCATTATTTTTTCAGGAATAGTATAATCGAAATAAAAACAACCGCTACTGCACAGAGCACTGTACAGAGTACGTATACTATTTTAGGAGGTGCCTCTCCCTTCCTTATCTTACTTTGTATGACAAACAGTAATATAAGACATGCACATTGGGATATTAACCATCCCAAATACAGCCAAGACATAGTGTTAACCATAATATTTTACCTCACTATCCCTTATATTTTCCCCAGCCATAAACCATTTTTTTCTTATTTGAATCAAATCCAATATAACAGCCACCTTTTCTCGTTGCTTCTGTAAAAAACCAACCAGACAAACCGCATACCGTTGCTAACGCTCCATAGTAAGATGCACCTACTACAGCCGCTTGAAGCCCCGGAATAAGTGCAATCCCTGAACAAACAAGTGAACTAATAGTGAGGATTCCTCCAAATACTGTTAAATAATAAGCAATGTTATCACACTGAGTTCTTGATAAGTTTACACCATAATACTTACCAGCTTCTAAATATTCCATCTCTTCCTCGTCCATCACAGCATAGCTGCTTGGCATTACTAATATACCATCGTAAGTCATTTCCATTACGATATCCTCCTTCTAAATCTTTTTTTATTTTTTAGTTCCTTTCACTCCCGCTGTACACTCAGTCGTGAATTATATATGTAAATCTTAAGATTAACACCAACTTAATTATTTATCTCTATGTTCATTCTACGTATAACTCATCTTATTTTCATCAAACTCCGGCATCTCTACCTTCGTCTGCCTTTTTACTTCTCCTTTCACCACAAAGTTCCCCTGCTGCATTTCCCAGAGCCTGTAATACCCTCCCTTTCTTTCCAGCAGTTCTTCATGGCTTCCCTGCTCCACAATCTTACCCTGATTCATCACGATAATCTCATCACAATTCTTCACTGTGACCAGTCTGTGGGCAGTGATCAGCATAGATTTATCCTTAAATTTATTATATATCATATCAAAGATGGTATTCTCCGTAGCAAAATCCAGATTACTGGTACTTTCATCTAAAATATAGAACTGGTTCGTTTTCAAAAAAGCCCTTGCCAGTGTGATTCTCTGTTTTCCCCACCGCTTTTGCAGCTTTCTTTACCTCATCCAATGTGGCATTCATCCGGCTGACTCTGATATTCTTCAATACCGGTTTACGGTTTCCATAGCGGAAGGTCACGTTTTTCAGCACAATATCTTTCCAGTTCCTGATAACATTGCTCATTCTCTCTGTCCTGTTCCCTTTCATAATCCATAATAATTAAAAACCTTCTTATTTTTTGTAAATAAAATTTTTTAACCTTTCCTTAACCACATTCTCTATAGGAAGTTCAAGCAAAACAATTACAAAATAGAAAAATAACAATGCGCAAAATGATTCATTAAAAAAATAGTTTGTTGTTTTTTGAGCTATAATTAATGCAATTAGTGAAAAAAACAATTCAATAAATCTCTCAATACTTTTCAAATATTTTTACCTTCCTTAACAAATATACGGCTAGAATAGCATTTCTATATACATAAATAAAATCAGTATGATATTAATATGCGCATCTTTAATAGTAAATGCATCCAAGCTACTTCTTGCTGGTTCTCCAAAGTCCAATAGCCCACAAAATCACTTCAATCGAGAATACAAATATCAAATCCAAGAAAAACACTAACCTAAAAGTTATTGTTGTCCCCAAAACCCCAACAGCCCATAGAATTGCGTCCACACAAAAAACCAACAATAAGCTAACAATAGCTCCATAAACTAGCCGCCCTGCTGTTTTTTTCTTTTTGTTTTGATCACTATTAAAATTATTATTCATAACCAATCTCCTTATTATCAAGTATAACAAGATTTCTCTTTCGACAGAGTTTCTCACTGCCACCGCGTAGAATGTTTTCACCTTACCATCTCTACCATTTCATTTTCTGCATCTACTTCTTAGACTAATTATCATTTCATAAATATAAATAATGGCTAGTACTGATAAAGTTGGTGCTAAGATCATAGCACCTAAAATAATAAACCCATCCATATGTATGAAATATATTCCCAAAAACATAAGCATTAATCCACAGAAAGCACAAGCAACTAATATTTTTCTTTTCTTTACGTCTTTATCAAAGCCTTCTTCTGATTTTTTACCAATACAGTTAAGCCCCACAAAAATAAATGACATTGCCAATATAGATGAATTAAAAAATAACTTTGAACAATAAAATGCCAAAAACAAATATAGAAACATTTTTATAGTTCTCATGTTGTCCTGCACCTCCTAGAATTATCTTTATATATAGTTACTTAAGTTAAATGTTGTAGTTGGAAGCCAAGATTTATCCCAAGTTTTATTTATAGCTTGATATTTATATCCACATTTATCAAGAATAAAGTCATAAATCAGCGTTGTACCTCCACCTTCTACATACATAAGTCATTTTCTCTTTATTCATCACAGTATAACTGTTTTCATTACCAATACCTCTTTGCAATAAATTTCTATCAAATTATTTTATCTACAATATAACCTTCTTACTCCAAACAATACCATACAAATAATCATGGAAATCATACAATACCCCAGCTTTACTCCTCTTACATTATTTATATATAATATTGCAATTATTATAGTAATTATTATAAATAAAATCCCTATTATTGTAAGTATTTTTTGCATAAAACTCCTCCATATTTAATATTGTTATTCCTTATTACGCAAGAAATCAATATGTATATATTTCCATTGATTTCTTACATAATATTAAATGGAACTAATTAATCCTTAATTTTGTACTGAATTACCATTTAATTGTCGGAACCATTCCCATACAAACCTTTCCTGCGCATACAATATTAAGATTCATTCCTCTATGATTTGAAGCCATCCAAAAATATGCACTATATATTCCTGCAACAGCACCAATTGAAATGGCTAAAGCATTACCCACTGTAGGAATAAAATTAAGAAATTGTGCCGCTGCTGCTCCTCCCGCTGCTGCTGCTGCAATATCTCCACATTGCCGCGCTGTTAATGATATTTTATAGGTTTTTCCACCTTCCACATAAGTCATTTCTTCTTCATCCATTACAGCATAGCTGCTTGGCATTACTAACATACCATCGTAAGTCATTTCCATTACGATATCCTCCTTCTAAATCCTTTTTTATTTGGTAGTTTTTTCACTCCTGTTTGCAACCAGTTATGAAATATATATGTAAATCTTAAGATTAACACCAACTTAATTGTTTCTCTCTCTATTCATTCTACGTATAACTCATCTCATTTTCATCAAACTCCGGCATCTCTACCTTCGTCTGCCTTTTTATTTCTTCTTTCACCACAAAATTCCCCTGCTGCATTTCCCAGAGCCTGTAATACTCGCCCTTTTTTTCCAGCAGTTCCTCATGGCTTCCCTGCTCCACAATCTCACCCTGATTCATCACGATAATCTCATCACTTATCCTGGTGTAACAACATTAACCAATAATTTCTGTCAGCTTTCAATATTTTTGCCCTCTACTCTTCCATAATTCATATAAGGATGAAACAAAAACCAATATAAAAAAATTTTCAAAATAAAATATTTTTGAAATATTAACTACAATTAATCCCACAATTCCAACTAGTGCAACGCAGGAATTAAAAACTCTTGTGTTATTTATTTTATCTTTTATACATCTTTCTATAGCCAAATATATCACGAACATGGAAAACGATATTATATAGTTAATCAATGCTTTTCCCTCCTTCTACAATGACAGCTAAACCTTACTTCACAGTTTAGCTGCCATCTTATGTGCTTATCTACACATAATTACCAAATTTTTATTTTTCCATCCTTTTTTCCATCCAAACCATCAATATACTTATCAAAAATTGCTCCTGCAAAATCTTTGCATATGCAACCTGCCAAACCTGCCACAAACTTGTTTGCTAGTGCATTTCCTGCACTGATTCCTAATTTCCCAATTGCTTTGACAAGTACACTAATTAATGTCTTTTTCATTGACATAGAACCTAAGACTGTTCTTAAACCAGCTACTGATATGCCACCCCCTAAAGCTACGCACCCTGCCATGACTGCGAAATTCACTGTATATGAAAATACCGATTTTGATATAGCTAATCCACCTTCCACATAAGTCATTTCTTCCTCGTCCATTACAGCATAACTGCTTGGCATTACTAACATGCCATCGTAAGTCATTTCCATTACGATTTCCTCCTTTAATCCAATTATTTTGTAGTTTCTTTCACTCCCGCTGTACACTCAGTCGTGAATCATATATGTAAAACAATTGTTTAACACCTAATTAACTTTCCATATTATTCATTATACCTAAGTATAACTTATCTCATTCTCATCAAACTCCGGCATCTCTACCTTCGTCTGCCTTTTTATTTCTTCTTTCACCACAAAATTCCCCTGCTGCATTTCCCAGAGCCTGTAATACTCGCCCTTTCTTTCCAACAGTTCCTCATGGCTTCCCTGCTCCACAATCTCACCCTGATTCATCACGATAATCTCATCACAATTCTTCACTGTGGCCAGTCTATGCGCTATGATCAGCATGGATCTATCCTTATATTTATTATATATCATATCAAAGATAATATTCTCCGTAGCAAAATCCAGATTACTGGTACTTTCATCTAAAATATAGAACTGATTCGTTTTCAAAAAAGCCCTTGCCAGTGCGATCCTCTGCTTTTCCCCGCCGCTTAAGCCGTTCCCTGCTTCCTCAAGATAAGTATAATACTGCATAGGCAGTTTCTTAATAAAGTCATGGGCGTCGGCTGCTTTGGCAGCTTCCTTCACTTCATCCAGTGTGGCGTTCATCCGGCTGACTCTGATATTGTCGTAAATGCTTTTGGAAAACAGCTCTATATTCTGTGGCACATAGGACACCGCCCTGCGCAGTGAATCATTGGAATATTCCCTGATATCCACCCCGTCAATGGTGATCTCCCCGTTTTCCGGTTCATAATATTTCAAAAGCAGCTTGGCAATGGTGGACTTTCCACTTCCACTGGCTCCCACCAGTGCCACCTTTTTCCCCCTGGGTATGGTAAAGCTGATATTGTTCAATACCGGTTTACGATTTCCGTAACGGAAGGTCACGTTTTTCAGCACAATATCCCCTTCCACCTTTTCCAGTTCCTGATAACACTGGTCATACTCGCTGTCCTGTTCCCTTTCATAGTCCATGATCTCCGAAATACGCTTCATGGAAATATTCGCTTCCTGAATGGATAACTGCAAGCTCACCAGACGCCCCACCGGATCCATAAAATAGCCTGCCAGCGTCATAAACGCCATCATACTTCCCAGCGTAATGTTCCCGTCAATGACCTGCATGATCCCCGCATAAGTAAGGAGCAGATTTCCCATCCCGGAGATCAGACTGGAAATGGTTCCCTGTACATTGGACAGCATTCCTTCCTTATAACCAATGCGAAGTGATCTGATATATTCCCGTTCAATGTTCTCCAGCTCCGTGTCTTCATTGGCGTTTCCCTTAATGGTTTCCACCGCCCGAAGCCCTTCAATGATCTGGGAATTCAAAACAGAAGACTGCTGCATCTGTTCCTCATTAATTTTTTTATAAGGCTGTTTAAAAATAAATACCAACAAAATACTAACCACCGTCATAAACACAATGATCCCAAACAACCCGGAATTCATGCGGAAAAGGATCACGCCCGTTACCAGTGCCATGCCAATATCCATGATCAAGGTCAGTGCAATGTTAGTAAATACATCCTTAATAGTAAAGGCATCAGAGAATCTTGTAGTGATATCCCCGGTTTTTCTTGTGGCAAAAAACTTCATGGGAAGCTTATAGATATGCTCAAAATATCCTAACATCAATGGAATATCAATACGGATGGACAAATGCATCATCATCCACTGCCTTACAAATTCCACCGTAATCTGTACAATGGAAACCCCAAGAAATACGGCCAGCACCATTTTTAAGGTATTTTCCTGTTTGTACGGAAGAATTTCATCATATATTACATTGTTAAAAACCGAGGAAACTATCCCTAAGACTGTCATGAGAAGTGACGCCAGTATTCCATAGAAGAACAGTTTCTTCTGCGGCAACAGCAGGCGAAGATATCTGTGAAAAATTTTTTCCCCCTTTATTTTCCCCTTTGAAAACTCACTATTTGGCTTAAGTATCAGCATGGCCCCGGTAAAACTTTTATAAAATTCATCTATTTCCATGCGGACCAGATCTTTTGCCGGGTCTCCCACCACAATGTATTTATCCGTAATCTTGAAAATAACCACAAAATGACTTAACCCTTCTTTTGTCAAAATGTTGGCTATGGCTGGCAGTGTGTAGTCACTTAGGAACCCCTCCCGGTCTACCCTAACTGCCTGTGATGTGAACCCTAACTTATCTGCACAGCTGCTTAGCCCCAGCAGATTCGTTCCCTTCAAATCAGTCCCCATCATATCCCGTAGTTTTGTGATGGTAGTCTCTTTTTTATAATGTAAACACACCATTGCCAGACACGCTGCGGCACAGTCTGTCATATCATGCTGTTTCACAAATGTATATCTCATTTTTGTTTTTATCCTTATATTTCTTTTTTATAAATATTTATTAAAATTTATGCCGTTATTATATATATATATTTACATATTTGTCAATCGGTAAATTTCGACATTTTTCGCCAATCTACTCTACATAAAAATAATTCTATTATATATTTTTTCTTTCATTGTGCTAACTTCTCTAACAAATAATTAAAGTACGTTATTTCATCGTAAGTAACCCTGGCTTCTACAGTCATACCATTTCTAGATAAAAAAGAAATTTTAGTACTAAATTTAAATCGGCCCTGGTAATTGAGTTGCTTAAGGGTAAGAAGAACCTTAATACCCTGGGAGCAAAACAAATATCTACACAACTGAAAGCATGTGGATATCATATTAGCCGGCGCAAATTTTCCTTACGACATCCTTCCATTCTCCATAGTATACACAGCGTCTGCTAAATTCATCGTAGACTTTCTATGGGAAACCAGCAATACCGTCTTTTCATTGCAGGACTGCTTTAAAGACTTTAAAATAATTCCTTCATTCAAGGAATCTAAATTACTGGTAGGTTCATCCAGCAATAAGAATGGTGCATCATGCAAAAATGCCCGGGCAATTCCAATCCTCTGCTTTTCTCCTCCAGATAAGGTATCCCCCAGTTCCCCCACCTGAGTATCATAATCCTTTGGCAGCGACATAATAAACTGATGAATGGAAGCTTTTTTTGCCGCCTCCATGATTTCTTCTCTGGAAGCCCCAACTTTTCCAACTGCAATATTGTTGGCAATGGTGTCTTGAAACAGATAAGTTTCCTGGGTCACATAGGATTCTAAATTTCTTAAATTTCTCGTGTTGAATTGTCTGATATCTTTTCCGGAAATCATTATGTTTCCTTGCTGCACATCCCAAAATCGCATGAAAAGCTTTAACAAGGTAGATTTTCCGGACCCACTGGCCCCATGGATTCCAATGATCTTTCCTTTTTGAATCTCAACGGAATAACCCTTTAAAATCTGTTCCTCCTCATAAGAGAAAACCACATGTTCCGCTGCTGCACCTGTAAATGACACTTCTTCCTTTCCTTCCACTTCCTCCACCTGAGGTGTTTCTTCCAAAAGAGATAACACCCTCTCACCACTAGCAAGAGTCTGGTTCAAATTATTAGAAAGGTTCGACAACGCAACCACCGGTCCGAAGGAACCCATCATAGCTATGGTGGCGAGCAACAAGTCTTTAAAGTCTGCATTTCCCGTAAGATAAAGATACAACATTAGAAACAGCATTCCAAATGAAAATAACAGAATTGCCAGATTCGTTACCGATCTTTGTGATGCTTCCAACCTGTTTAAACCTTTCTGCATCTGCCCCAGCTCCTTAGACCGTTCCTCCATCTGCTTTAACCGTTTTTCTCCACCTTTGTATTGAATGGTTTCATCCAGCCCCCGAAGGGAATCCAGTATAAAACTGTTTAAATCACCAAAGAAAGTTCTAAATTCCATCCCCAGTCCGGCCCCTTTTCG
Organism: uncultured Eubacteriales bacterium; assembly: GCA_949289145.1. Taxonomy (GTDB): domain Bacteria; phylum Bacillota; class Clostridia; order Lachnospirales; family Lachnospiraceae; genus RUG11237. Next base: position 10,700 of record CASEML010000002.1, read on the forward strand.
TCCGTTTACCAGTGGAATCACTGCACCTACCACAACATATCCTGCCAATGCCCAAAGTCCTGCCCACCATGAGCACTGTCCAATAAACACCACCATAATCAGGGAAGTTACTACTGCAATGGCGATAGGTGAAATGGTATGGGCATAAAAAACTTCCAGCAGTTCAATATCTGATGTGATAATAGATATGAGACTTCCTTTATCTCTGCCTTCTAACTTTGCCGGACACAATTTCCTGAGTACTCCAAACACTTTGCTGCGAATCATTGCCAGCAGCTTAAACGCAATAAAATGATTACAATACTGTTCTCCGTAATGGAGAACTCCCCGAAGCACTGCAAGCAAAATTAACAGCACAAATACTTTTACAGGTGACAGGAACAAAAGAAAGCCTAAATCTTCCATATCTATATTGGCTGAAGTTACTACAAATACTCCGCCAATCATTTCATATCCAGCCAAAATTGTAAGAAAGATGGCGCACAAATATCCAAGCACCCCCAAAAAAATGGCAAGAAGCATAACAGGAAGCAGCGGAAACACCAGACCTATTAACTGCCCCATAATCTCAATGCCCTTCCTTCTGTCTTGTTTTATCTGATTCTGTTTTTTCCTCATTGCGCCGCCGCCTTTCCATACTGCTCTAGTTCACTCTGATACTGATACAAATCTTTGTAGGCTCCCCCTTGTTCCATCAGCTGCTTATGGGTACCAAACTGCACCACGCCACCATCTTTTAGCATATAAATACGATCCGAACTCACCACATTGGCAAGCCTGTGGGAAATCAGTATTATGGTCTTGGTTTTTGCCAGCTCATGAATAACTTTCATAATCATATCTTCGCTTTCTTTATCAATATTTGAGGTTGCCTCATCAAAAATATAAACAGGTGTATTATGAAGCAGCGCCCTTGCCAAGGCCAGTCTTTGACACTGACCACCTGATAAATTACTGCCTTTTTCCAAAAGAGGTGTATCCAGCCCCTGCTGCTCCTGTAAAAATCCCAAAAGATTTACCTGAGAAAGCACCCTTTCCATTTCTTCTTTTGTAGCATCGGGTTTGCCCATGCGTAAATTTTCCTCCACCGTTCCTTTAAACAGATAACTGTTATGCTTTACCAGAGTAATATGCTCCATGAGATTGTCCGAGCATATTTCAGATAATTCCTGACCGTTGATAAGAATATTTCCCTGATATCCCAGATTGCAGCCCGTCAGGATTCCGGCTATTGTACTTTTTCCGCAGCCAGAGGTTCCCACCATGGAAGTGAAGCTGCCTGCCGGTAATTCCATGGAAACCCCCTTTAAAATCTCACGCTCTGATTCATAGGAAAATCTCACACTTTGAAGCGAAATTCCCACTTTCTCTCCCAGTATTTTTCCTGATTTTTCTTCCGGTTCCGGTAAATCTAACAGTGCAAAAATCTTGTCACTGGCCGCCATGCCATTCATGGCAATATGAAAAAATGAACCTAGAAGCCGCAAAGGAATAAAGAATTCTGATGCCAGCAAAATGATCATTAAGGCACCGGCAAAGCCCACTTCTCCCTGCAAAAATTCCCGAATAATTACAATCATCCCCACTGCTGCTCCGCCATAAGCGATAATATCCATCACACTGGTGGAATTTAACTGCATGGTCAGCACTTTCATTGTAATCCTGCGAAACCGCAAAGACTCCTGATCCATTTCTTCTGCTTTCTTTTCGTCTGCCTGATAGATTTTTAAGGTAGTCAGCCCCTGAAGATTTTCCAAAAAGCTGTCTCCCAATTCCGTATAAATTCCCCAATATTTATTTAAAAGCTTCTTTGCAAACTTCTGCACTGCCACAATGGATATGGGAATAAGAGGTACACAGATGAAAAGCACCAGACTTGCCTTCCAGTTTACAAAAGAAAGAATCATAAATAAAGTTACCGGAGCCAGCATACTGTAAAACAACTGGGGAAGATATCTTCCAAAATATGTTTCTAACTGTTCCACCCCTTCACCAGACACCTGAACCACTTCCGAAGTAGCCACTTTCTCCCGATAAGAAGCCCCCAGTTTTAGAAGCTTTCTGTAAATTTTCTCGCGTAAAATTCTTTTCACATCCACACTGGCTTTAAAAGAAGCAAAGGATGCCTGCCTGTCACAAAAAAAGCGGACCAGCATTGCCACTGCCACAATCAGTGCGTACTGCAGCAGCGCTTCTTTTGACATAACCCCCCATAACACTTTCTCCATCAGCACAGAAGCTGAATAAATCATTATAATCTGACAGAGTAAAGATAGCCACTGCCAGATCACCTGATATACAATATATTTTTTTGCGTGAGCCAACAAACTCACCAGTCTCTTCTTAATCATATTTTATTCCTGTTTTGTCCCTTCTCTATATCTTTTATTATATCTCTGCCGAAGTTTCTGTTTTCAAAGTTTTTATTTTCCCAAAGAAATACAGCACATGGCACGCCCACACCACAACCAGACAAATTCTCCCTACAGGTACTTGACTCATCATAATAAATCCGATTGCCATCACTGCCGTTACAGAACCTACAATGGAAAATTTTGTTTTTAAAGTCATTGCTTTTTGTTCCACAAAGCTTTCCAAATGATTTTTATAAAGTTTTGTACTTATGAACCAGTCATGAAGACGTCTAGAACTTTTAGCAAAGCAAAACACGGTGGCCATATAGAAGGGAACCGTTGGCAAAATTGGCAGCACGACACCTAACGTCCCCAACCCAAGACCCAACAAACCAATCAACAACCAGAAAAATTTAAGTGGATTTTTTCTCATTTTTCTCTCCTCTTTCACCTACTCTATCAATTATGTAGTTAGTTTTAACAAACTATCTATGAACTACTTTTATCATAGCCTTTATTGTCTGTCAATTACCATTTTTTTAGATTTAACCAGTTTCGCTTTTACAAAGCATTTATCGAGAAAAATTATCAATATCCAAAGCAGGTCAAAAACAAAGCAGAGAGAAACCGATTTCTCTCTGCTTTACTGCTAAGGATCACATCTTTTGCAAGGTTCATATCCTTCTGCTTTTAATTGCTCTACTGTTTTATTTGTCACTTCTTTATTTTTTTCACTCATGTCATCTATGCTTTCACATCCAATTCGGTGTATTTTCATTGTATTAATATTTAAAATATATGTGGTTTCCTCCGTAACCGAACTACCGCCCCCGCTGCTGCTTCCTAACTCCACAGACTGACGGCTGACTGTCCCCTCTCCTGATCGCCAGCTGTCTGACGGCTGGGTATTCCAAGTAATATTCTCTCCGTCAGAAACAGCAACAATAGTTCCCTGTTCATCCGTTCGATACACTTGCATTCCCAATTGCCTTACATTGTTTAATACCTCTGCTCTTGGATGACCATATTCATTCCCCTCACCACAACTGATAACAAAATATTCTGGTGAGACTGCCTCTAAAAATTCTCTGGTGTTGGAGGTGTCACTACCGTGATGCGCCGCTTTCATAACATCTGCCGACAGGTCATAGCCACTTTGCATCATCTGGTTTTCTGCTGCTTCCTCACAATCGCCAGTAAATAAAAACGAATTTTCTCCGAAAGTAACCTTCACTGCAATAGAATTATTATTGGCATCCTCACCATAACCATCACTTGCCGGTGAAAGCACCATCACCTGTGCCTCCCCCAGTAAAAAGGTATCTCCCGCCGCAGGCGACGTAATCTCATATGCTTTTTCTCTGGCAGAGGCAATTACCTCTTCATAAGTTTTTGTATCTCTGCTACAATCGGGCATAAAAATATGATTACAATCAAACTTATAAATAATAACATCCAATCCGCCAATATGATCAGAATCTGGATGAGTTCCGATCACATAGTCCAATATGCTAATATCATTTGCCTGAAGATAAGACTGAACTCTGGTTCCACAACTATTGTCACCAGCATCAATAAGCATGCTGTGCTCTCCCTGCATCAGCAGAATACTGTCCCCTTGCCCCACATCTATAAAATGCACCTGCAAAGTACCGCTTACTGACTGCTTTCCAACATTTTCACTCTCCCCGGAACAGCCCGCAAACATCAGAACCACTAGAAAAACCAGCCAGAAAAACTTTCTTATCTTCTTATTCATGTAATCCTTCTCCTTTTACTATTCCCTGCCTTTTTAAATCTTAATTATAAGCTTTTTTCTATCGACTTTCAACGGAATATCCTGATATTTATAAATGCTCAGTACAATTCCCAGCAGAAAATATGTGACCATCATCCCTGTACCGCCCAGAGAGAACAGCGGCAGATAAAGATAAGAATATGGGAGCCATCCAATATTTTCCAGAAAATATAAGACAATCTGTATGCCAAACATACTTCCGCAACCTATCCCGATTATCAGTCCCAACTGATTCTTTTGATTCAATGATATACGAAAAATTTTGAATACAAGAAATATCAGTAATGAAAACACTAAAAGGCCGCTTAAAATTCCACAATAAGACATTAAATGCGTAATAATAAAATCTGAACTTACTTGTGGAAGTATGGCAGAAGTATCTACACTCTCCCCGCCATGTCCCACCATTCTGCTGTTTCCTACTATCTCACGTATCCTATAATACACATAACCCCTTCCCTCAGGGTCGCTTCTGTTTATAAAAGACTGCAGTCTTGCTATCTGATATTCTGCTAACAAACCAAGCTTCCTGCCAAACAATAAAAACACAGGTGGAGAAAGCAAAATGATTCCCCAGCTTATAAGCAAAAATTTCTTTCTATGCTCCCCAAACCATCCTTTTCCAATAGCAAAGGACAACATAATCATCAAAGTCAAAAAAAGTATCACTGCCAAACTTAAACATGGCATTTGCATGGTGATCAAAACGGGAATCAGCAGAAACACCATGCTTTTTAAAATTCCTTTCCAGCCTTCTCCGCGGTATGAATACAGCACTCCCCCATACATCGGAATAAAGCACATCATCAACATTCTAAGAGAAATGCTCCTTCCTCCCGGCAAGCTGAAAAATACTCTTGCTCCATTTACCATCTGCCCAAAAAAGAATACCTGTGAAAACATAAATGCAAGAAAAATAATTGCCATATACTTTCCATAAGTCCCTAGAAAACTGTAATCCAAATAATACATAACTACAAGCACCACAAAACCTGCCACCATATATACCAGCTGTGAGGAAAAAGAAAAGCTCTGAGCATTTTCACATTGAACACTAATAAAATATTGGACTCCCATGCCTAAAACACTTAAAATTCCAATAAATATAATCATACCCCATGCAGCCTTTGGCTTATGGACCCGGTCCAAAGAAATTCCTGCTTCAACAGGATCTCCCATTTGTTTTACTGCATACTCCTCCGCTTCCTGCCTGCTCATACCTTTCTTCCTGCATTCTTCCATCTGATCCTCTAAATGCCCCTTCATTTCATCTCTGACAGATTCTCTGGCCTGTCTGCATCTGATTTGTTCTGTAACAATCCTTAAGTATTCTTCTACTAACATACAAATCCTCCCATACACAAAACATTCGTAACGGCTTTGGTATATTCCTGCCATTCCTCTTTCTTCTCGTTGAGATGCTTATTTCCCTCTTTGGTAAGACTATAATATTTTCTAACTTTTCCCTTTGCTTCCTTTTCATAAGACTTTACGTATCCCCTGCTTTCCATAGAATGAAGCAGTGGATACAAGGTTCCCGCCTTTAACTGAAACACATCCTGTGACTTTTCCCTTAAATTCTCAATCATCTCATAACCATACATATCCCTGCCTTCCAACAGCTGTAAAATCAGCATAGAAGTACTTCCGGACAGCAAACTTTTATCTACTGCCATATTTCATCCTCCTTTTATCTCTTTTATTTTATATAGATAATCTATATAAAAATTATATATCGGCAATCTATATATGTCAACAGAAATTGTCCCCAAATTTTTGTAAATCATTATCTGCGTTATGAAAATGCTCAAATTAAAAAAGCTTTTGCGGTTATTTGCAATTTATGTTAAAATAGAATTGGATATTATGTAAACAGAAAAGAGGCGATTATTTGGAAAAGTATACAGGAAAATTGAAAAACAAGCTAGTAGAAGCATTGCAGGCAGTGTTGCCTATTGTTGGAATCGTATTGGTTTTAAGCTTTACAATAGCTCCCATTACACCAAGTATTTTGTTATGTTTCCTTATTGGAGCAGTACTTTTAATTATTGGAATGATGTTTTTTACACTGGGAGCTGAGATGGCAATGACGCCTATGGGAGAACGCTTGGGAGCCAATATGACCCAAAGTAAAAACATTTTTATGATTATTATATTATCTTTTGTTCTTGGATTTATTATTACCATTTCGGAACCGGATCTTCAAGTATTGGCAGAGCAGGTTCCGTCTATACCAAATGTCACGTTGATTTTAGCAGTGGCAGCGGGAGTTGGATTTTTTCTAGTGATAGCATTTCTGCGTATGTTGCTGGGAATCCCCCTTCCTCCCCTTCTGGTATTTTTCTATTTGATTGTATTTGCACTTGTCTTTTTGGTGCCAGAGAGCTTTCGAGGAGTTGCCTTTGATTCCGGCGGCGTAACCACAGGCCCTATGACGGTACCATTTATTATGGCATTGGGAATTGGTATTTCTTCCATCCGTAATGACCATCATGCAGCCAATGACAGCTTTGGTTTAGTAGCACTTTGTTCTATTGGACCAATTTTATCCGTATTGATTCTGGGAATGATCTATAACCCGGGAGAAAGCGATTATAATCTGGCGGCTATTCCCGAAATCAGTGATTCTGTAGAATTATGGAAAATGTTTGGAATAGAACTTCCGGCATATATGAAGGAAATAGCGGTTTCACTGCTTCCCATCATTATATTTTTTGCGTTGTTTCAGATCTTTTCTTTGAAACTTTCAGGAAAAATACTGGCAAAAATAGTAATTGGACTTATTTATACATACATTGGTTTGGTACTATTTTTAACCGGTGCCAATGTGGGATTTTTGCCTTTTGGAAGGTACTTAGGTCAGGTATTGGCTTCTCTGGATTACCGCTGGATCATTGTACCAATCGGAGCCTTAATGGGATATTTTATTGTAAAGGCAGAACCAGCAGTGTACGTGCTGAATCATCAGGTAGAAGAGATAACAGATGGTGCCATATCAGCTAAAGCAATGGGAACCAGCCTTTCCATCGGTGTGGCTTTGTCCATTGCACTTGCTATGCTGCGTATTTTATGTGGAATTCCTATATTATATTTTCTGATTCCAGGATATGTGATAGCAATTGGATTATCATTTTTTGTACCAAAAATATTTACAGCCATTGCTTTTGACTCCGGTGGTGTGGCTTCCGGTCCTATGACTGCTACATTTTTACTGCCTTTGGCCCAAGGTGCTTGTATTGCAGTGGGAGGAGATTTGGTAACCGATGCCTTTGGCGTGGTTGCAATGGTAGCCATGACACCTCTTATTACCATTCAGATACTTGGTATGATTTATAAGATAAAAGAAAGCACAAGACAGATATCACCTGTGGAACGCGGTTTTGCAGAAATGGATGAAGATGCAATTATTGAATTGTAGTAGAAAGGATATGAGATATGAGTCAGCTTCATATGATGGTTACGATTACTAATCGTAATCTTACAAAAAAATTCGTACATTTTTATGAAGAAAATGGATTGGATATATCTGCCGGAACCTTAGGTATGGGAACTGCGGCAAGTGAGATTTTAGACTATTTTGGATTGGAAGGAACAGAAAAGATTGTCCTGTTTCACATTGTTACAAGCGAAAAATGGAAAGAAATAAAGCAGGGACTTCAGCAGAAAATGAAAATAGATCTTCCGGGAGTCGGAATTGCATTTCTAGTTCCTCTAAGCAGTATTGGCGGAAAGAAAGCATTGAACTATCTTACCTGTGATCAGGAATTTGTAAAAGAGGAGGAATCCACGTTGAAAGAAACAAAATATGAACTTTTGGTTGCAATTGCAAATCTAGGATATACAGAACTTGTTATGGATGCGGCAAGAGAGGTTCACGCGGCAGGAGGTACGGTGCTTCATGCTAAAGGAACCGGAATGGAAAAAGCTGAAAAGTTTTTAGGGGTAACACTGGTAGCAGAAAAAGAAATGGTACTTATTGTAGTAAAAAAAGAGCAGAAAAATGAAATTATGAAAGCAATTATGGATAAGGCAGGTCTTGAGAGCAAGGCAAAGTCTATTGTATTTTCTCTTCCTGTATCTGCCACAGCCGGTATGAGACTGATGGATGAACTGCCGGAAGATCAGCTATAAAATCTATTTGTATACTGTTTTATAGAAATACAATTAGTTTGATACTATAGAGATTTCCTTGTATTCCACTGTGAAACATGTATATACGCTTGGGAAAGGTCTTGATTAAAAATCTTTATTGTAAAATAATATTTTTTCTACCAAAATCAGTTGACAACACAGCTATAATAATATATTATTATAGTGCAAGGTGGTGTTAGAGAATGAGAAGTAAAAACAATCCAGAAAATTCATACGAATTAAGTAAACGCGAACTTGATGTTATGAATGTTTTTTGGGCACAGGAAGGTCCTGTTATTGCCTCAGATATTCCAAAAGCTAATGGAAGTCTGAGCATCAATACAGTTCAGGCTGTAATTAAAAAGTTAATTCAGAAGAATTATCTTAAGGTTGATGAAATCGTATACAGCGGTACTGTATTGACAAGAAGCTATTTACCAGTTGTTACAGCTGACGAATACGCAAAGCGTCAGATTCAGACTGATGCTTCTTTCTTAAGCAAATACACTAATAAAATTGGTGTTGTTGAAGCATTATTAGATGCAGAAGAAGATGAAACTCAGTTATTGAATGATTTAGAAGAACTGGTAAAACAGCGCAAGAAAAATTTGAAAAAATAATTTTTCTTGGTTATTTTGCAGAATACATAAAAATCTCCCACCGGAAATCCCGCTGGGAGATTTTTATGTTAATTCACCTATGAATAAAACAGCGTGCTTATATGGCTGCATTATGTTATATTTTTCGCACAAATATCACTTAAACAGCATTTATCGCAATATGGTTTTGTCCGTGCAGTACACACATCTCTTCCATGATATACCAGCCTATGGCAAAAATCGCTGCCCTCCTCCGGCGGAATGATCTTCCAAAGAGCCATCTCTACTTTTTTAGGGTCTTTTATATTATCTACCAAACCCATGCGGTTCACCAAACGAATACAATGAGTGTCTGTCACTATGGCAGGTTTGCCAAATACATCCCCCATAATAAGATTTGCACTTTTACGCCCTACCCCGGGCAGCTTTAGCAACGAATCAAAATCCTCTGGCACATTCCCTTGATACTTATCTCGCAATATTTTCATACATGCACTGATATCTCTTGCCTTACTGTGTCCTAAGCCGCAAGGCTTCACGATTTTTTCAATTTCTTCCACATCTGCATCTGCCAGCGCATCCACATTTGGAAATTTAGCATATAAATCCTGCACCACCACATTAACCCGGGCATCTGTGCATTGTGCCGCTAAACGCACACTGACTAGCAATTTCCATGCCTGATTGTATTCTAATGTACAGCCGGCATCTGGATATTCTTGTTTTAAACGATCTATGATTTCTAAGGCTAATTTTTTCTTTGTCATATTTGAACTCCTCCTTATAAATTTTGATTTTTTAATCCCAATTATAAGGTACCATAAAATCTCTGTAAAATCACCCCTAAAAATAATATGATATCCTTTTTACCAGCCAAAAGAGACCGCAGAAAGCACCGCTATTTTCCCTCCATAATAGATATTTTCTGCAAACGATTTATAAAATTTATGGTAAAATTACCTAATAGAATGGAACGAAACTTGCCAAATAATTTCAAAACACATATAATAAATTTAATATTATATGCGTCTTGACCGTAAAGGAAAATTTGTATTACAAGTTTAGAGACTTGATTTTAATACTATTTATTAAAGAGGTGATCTCATGAAACAGTTATATGAACAAACTTTAGCGTTGGTGAAAGCATCCATTCATCAGGAAAACTATAGCCCCAACGCAATCATCCCATGGCAAGATATCTATCTTATTCTCCATACCGGAAAACTTACGGGTGTAGTGTATCAAAATATTTCCGAGCTTCACGGTCCATATTCTCCCGATGCCGATATCTTGAATCCATGGAAAGAGTCCATATTCCAAAAGGGCTTTCGACAGCTTCTTTCTGTTCACGAACTAAACCATGTGCTGCAAGAAGTACAAAAAAAGGGACTGCACCCCATAATCTTCAAGGGAATCACTTTGGCTACTCTGTATCCTGATCCTAATATGCGATTTTCCTCCGATGCCGATATTCTTATATCACAGCAGGAGCGACCCGCCATGGAAGCATTGCTGCTGGAAATGGGGTATTCTTTTGTAGAAAGCGCTTCCAAGCAACATGTTCCTGTGTACATAATCAATCAAGCCAATCGTTTCCTCAAGATAGAACTTCATGATTGCCTTTGGGAAGATTATACCGGGTTGCAGGCAGATCTTTTGAATCAACTTCAGTTGTCTGCTCCTGAAACTCTGCTCCACACAACCGCCTGCAATATTCCTGTCACCACATTGGGTTATGAGCAGCATTTGATTTATCAGTTGTTCCATATTGCCAAGCATTTTGCTTTTGAGGGACTTCCCCTACGCTATTTAGTGGATCTGACACTATATATAAATGCTTATCATGATAAAATTAATCCTTCCCACTTTTGGGGCATTATGAAAAAGCTGAAATATGATGTTTTTTGTGATGCTATATTTAAGATCTGCATACATTATCTTGGCATGGATCCCTCCCTGCTCTCGGCAGAATATAAAAAGCATAGCTTAAACGAAACTTTGCTTTTAGACATTCTTACTGCCGGAAAAGAAGTAGGAACTGCTACCGAAGCTTGGTCCAGCACCGATACTCTGGCTCTTTACCTTATGCGAAACACACAGGCCACTTCAACTCATTTTTCTCAAAAAATACATATGCTTTTTCCTGGTCCATCGGAATTGAAAGATAAGTTCTCCTATGCGAAAAAGCATAAATTTCTGCTGCCAGTTGCTTGGATACATCGCTTTTTTGGTGCCATCAGCTATTCCATGTACTGCAGGAAACAAGGTATTTCTTCCAACGATGCCTACAATAAAATTGACTACCGTTTAGGATTGATGAAAGATTTAGAAATGGTAGATTTCAAAAAGTAATACAAAAAAAATAAACCACCGGTTCATTCTGTGCACTCACAACCGGTGGTTTATGGTATTTAACAATGTACAAAAATCATTTTCTAATCTTTGCCTGTGAACCCACTCCTTTGGCTTTCAGCAGTTGTTTATAAGCTGCCAACTTACTTTTAGGCACCTTAATCACTGCTTTGGAGTATATTCCCTTAAATGCTTTATTTCCTACATTTTTACTGGTAAGTTTTGTAGTCTTAATAGTTATCTGTTTTAAGTTCTTGCATTTGTAAAATGCCTTAGCTCCAATGGTGCGCACATTTCTGCCTATGGTTACTGTTTTTAATTTACTGCATCCACTAAATACCGCTTTGCCTATAATAGCTACATTACTTCCCACTGTAACGTTTGTTAATTTCTTACAGTTTTTAAAAGCATTTGGTGCAATGGCAGTCACTTTATATGTAATGCCGCTTATAGTAACTGTTTTAGAAACAGATATAGAAGTCACATTTTTTCTGATAGGTCTTGTATAGGTCACAGTTCCTACCTTTTTTCCTGTCTTTGTAACAGTATAAACTGCTTTTGTCTTTAGATCTGTAAGTTTCGTACCCTTTGCTGGAACCTGGTCCGTTGAGGTTGAGGTTGGTGCGACTGTAGGCTGCTGTGAAGCTGCCACACCTGATTCATTTGTAGGCTGTAATTCACCCGTGGGACTTGGCTCATCTGTGGGCTGTGTTGTAGGTTCTTCTTCCCAGCCAAATAGTTTTTTTATTTCCTGTATGTTATCGGAGGTTGTCGCTGCCTTTATAATATTTTCGTCTGCTTCTATGAGGGAAAAAACAGAGTTCGCATCTTTATTGTATTCAGATATGAAATCATCTTTTTCTGATATTTGATAAGAATCTCTGAAAATCGTGGCATCCTCTGCAAGCTGGTAAGTATTATAATCCGACCTAATATAATCGGTTTCTTTAAAAAATATATTTGTACCATTGGTTTGTTCGATAAAATATAATCTACGTGGATTATAGACTACATTATCATAGAAATATATATCTGTATTTTCTATTAAATATCCCCAAAATAATATATGTGCTGCCACATATTTATCCGGCCGGGCTTCATGCCCCCAGCCTCGTCCCGCATTAATTGAAATATTGTGAGTAAACTTGTAACTCCTTATTCCCGTAGCTGAACCATTTTCCCATATTTCTGAATCCTGGGAATTACTTACAAAAACATTATCTTTCACTACCACATTGTTTCCGGAGCCTTTCGTTCCTTGCATAGTAAATCCCACATCATACACATTTCTTATAATATTATCTTTTACCGTGATATTGGAGGCGTCTGTACTATAAAATTCTATTCCATTGCCATATCTTGTTGTCCCATTCAGATGACTTCCACCGATATCTTCAATGATATTATTTGAAATTTCCACATTTTCAATGCTTTCATCTGAACCTACCAAGCCATGAGCTCCTGTGCCGGAAAACCTTATATTTTCTATTTTCAAATTAGAATGCAGGATAAATAAATTAGTCTTTGTTGCCAACTTAAGTTCTCCCAGCTTATCATATGGATTTTCTGCTGATTTTATATACAAGTACCCGCTGTCACAATAAAAATCATATTCATTTTCCAATTCATTTAAGGCGCTTTTTTTATTAAAATATTTTATGCCTTGGCTATCTTCCAAAAATCCAATATTAGTGCTGTTATCATCTGTTGTCATAAGTCCCGAAAAGGATGTTGTATCAGTTAAGTCTATTTTATAAATTCCATCTTCATGTAATTGCCAGGACTCTCTAGAATTAACCGTCTTATAACCAACTATATTGGGCATTTCTCCTTCCCCATAAGAAGAAATGGTGGTTATTGCATCATCAACTTTAATAATCGTTGGATCAAATGTGCCATAAAAAGTATCACCCTTTTTAAAACGGATGGTCTCACCACTTCTATATGCTTTCTTTTTTGCTCTCTCATAAGACATAGGATCATCTTCATCGGTTCCAATGGCAGAAGTTCCTGTACTTGATACATAATATGTGGTTTTTGTATTAATGATTTCAGACTCTTTTGCTGCATTTTTTTGATACATTTCTTTGTATGTAACAACCTCTAATTCCGTTTCGCTTTTTGCGTTTACATAATCAAGAACTTGTTCCAATACCGCCATATCTATCTCATTTGAATTGTGAAAATAAAATACCAGCCATGATTGATTGGTAATGGCATTATCAATTTCCTGCTTTATTTTAGAAAAATCACTTCCATAATTTACCAATCCTTTTCTTGCATGATAATACACCGAATCTAAAGCAATCTCTTTTTTATCATATTCCACGCCGTATAGATCAGAGTAACTGTATAAGGAACTGGCCCATTTTTCCGTTTCCTGTGCTCCCAGCACTTGCCCGGCTCCACCTGCCAAAATAATTCCGTTAACATCAAAATTATAATAATTAAATAGCTGTTTTGTTCGTACAAAAAAGGAATACATAGTATTATAATCAGAGAAATCTTCTTCTGTCAAAACACCGCCATTATGAGCTATAATTTCTCCTCCCACTTCTTCTACTCTTCTTGCAGTTTCTAATCTTGTTTCCTTTTGAGAAGATGCATTTTCAATTAACAACTCCGGAATTGTTGCCAATACTAAGGGAACATCTTTTGATAAAAACAATTCTGCGTATTCATCTAACGTTGCTCCTGTATCATCGTTCACAAAGGTTATATAAGCCTTATTAGGTTTTTTATATACAATTTTATCTTTTTGATATTGTTCATATTTCTGTTCGATTTCAGTTTCAATTTTTTCCCGATTGATTGGCAGATTATCAAATTCTGCATCCGTTAACTCTAACACTTTCTGTAGTGTAAAATTTTGATGATTAAACATAGTCAAATGCATCTTAACTGCATTTTCAGGAATCGTTATAGTTACACCTGATTTGCTTTTACTAAATTCTCCTACTAGCGAACATGATACTACCTCATCATTGTTATCTAAAAACAATACTGGCGTATACCAAATTGTCTCTGTGATTGCAACTCCATATGTTTTTATAAAATATTGCTCACCGGCTTTCACTGGTATATAGTTTTCAGGAGAAGTAGCGCCATGGGGTGATGTTGAAACATTATCGATAAACTCTCCACTGGTAGTCCATGCTTTATCGGCTGTAAATTCTACCAAAATCCTCTCATATACCACCGTAATTCCTGTTCCTGATTTTTGCAGATCATATATATCATTGTTATCTTCATCATGCTGAGTATATATCTTGTTGCCCACATCTATCACTGGATTTAAAGCAGTTAATTCTTCTTTCGCCCATACCTCCTGGCAGCTTATATCCAAAAATATAAACAGTAATGTTAACCCGAATAACATTATTCTCTTTCTCATATCATTCTCCATTTCCCCATTTTGAATCACTGTATAAAAAGTGATATCTTTTATTGATAAAACTTTTCATAAATGGTTTTATAAGTGGTTACTTCCATTTCTCCCTGGGAGAGCCGGGATATATATTCCAATATTTCCCTCATCTTTTCTTCATCCACCTCGCCAAATTCATGAAAATAGAAAGAAATCCATTGTTTATTTTCAACTGCTTCCTGAATGATTTCCTGATAATTGTCTCTGCAGTTATTCAACCAAATACGACTATGGTAATAAGGTTCCCCTCTTTCCTCCACTCCATACAAATCACTGTAGTTAAAATACATTCGTACCCACGCATCCGACTCCATACTGCCCACTACCTGACCTGTACCTCCAGCCAAAATGATTCCCTGCACATCAAATCCAAAGGCCTCCAGATACTTTTTATCTTTATAAAAATGTTCATATTTTGTTTGAAAATCTTCCAATAACTCCTGTGTGAGAACCTGACCATTGTGGGCTAAAATTTCACCTCCGTTTTTCACCACCCGTTGGCATACCTCCAACCTGCTTTCTTTACCCTGAGAACTTGGATTGTAAAAATGGTCATGAATAGCACTTATGCACAAAGGAATCTCATATTCTTCAAAAAGATCTGCTACTAAATCCATATCTGACCTGCAGTCGTCTAATACAAAAGTAACATAGGCTTTATCTAAAGCTTTATCTGATAGATTACTCCATGAAACCTTCTGGTTTTCTCTCAATCTTTCCTCACACTGTCGGGCATACCACTCCGAATCAACCTGCTCTAAGTCAGCCCCTTTTACATACCGTACCCGATCTATTTGATATTTTTGATTATTAAAAAAGGTAAGGTGCATTTTTGTTGCACCTGAAGGTACCGTTATTACATAATCAGTGAAGGTATTGGAGCTTGTATAGGCATACACCTGTATGACTTTATCATTGTCATTAAGAAAGAGAATAGAAGCCACCTCCGGTATCCATGAGCAGTAAAAATTAAAACGCAGTTGTTCTCCTTCCATTACCTTCACATAAGATTCCGGTGTTGTACAACTGAAACGATTACGGTAATCTTCCCCGGCAAAAACCGCCTCCGTAAGCCTACCTGCGATAGACCAGCACTTTCCCGCCACCACCTGAACTACCAAAGGTTCATACACCACAGAACTGTATTGTTCAAAGGTAATATTTTGATCTCTGATCACTACCTCATCATTATCATTAATATCATAATCCCACGAAAACAATTCGGCTAGAAAGGAAATATCTAAATAGAACGTATCGTTCTCTTTCTTCCATTTTCCCTCCATTGCAAAATTCTCCTCTTCTGTAAAGACACTTTTATCTGTTAAATAATATTCTTTTTTAAGGACACACTGATTCTCTGCAAAATTAAAGTCTGCATCTATACCGATACATAACAGACCATTGCTATCTATATAAAAGGTATTCATATGCAAATTAAAAGTCTCCGACTCCGGTTGACCGCCTAATACCTGCTTAAGTTCCCTTAAGGAATAGAAAAGCCTCTCATCTGTTCTGATACTCTCTGTGAGACTATACCTTACCTCACTCTTTCCTTTTTGTCGGGCTTCTGCTATGCTTATTGCTTTCTCTTCTTTCGCGCTGCTTGACGAAGGAATCACACTTTCCTGCGGTATCCAGTCACTGGTTCCGGTCCCGGATTTTCCTGCTGCACATCCTGTCAACAATAACCCACATAGCAAGAAACAAAGTATTTTTATCCGCCGCATTGTTACCTCCTGTCTATTCCTATTCACTACCATTAGATATTATTTCTACCGTCTCCTTCAATATGTTCCGGGCAGTTTTAAAATTTTCCTGCCTTTCCCCTACACGTACAATCAGTTTGTTTGTTTCCATCCCTAACGGCAATTTCTGCAAAAAATGTCTGCTCCCATCAGACTCTGTATATCTAAACAGACAAATTTCTTCTGCCGGAACACTTCCATAGAATAAATTGTTTTCCGGCAATGGAAATCCTCTCCCTCGATCCAACTTGCTAAACAAACCTAAAAATCGTTTTGTTCCCCAAAACACATTCCCCTCTATCGCCAATTCTCCTTCCTGACAGTTGTCTGCTGCATTCAGCAGAGACATCTGATGATAAGTATACCCTTCCCGATAAGATACATAAGGCACTTGTGTTTCTATTCTATTTCCGTTTTCGTTTATCAACTGCTCCTGCTCATTACAAAATGCCGTTGCCTCCGGTGCAGTCACATCACAGGCATTCATCAGAATATTCCCTTTATACACAATGTTCGCAAATGGTTGTTCCGCATAGCCGTCACCCCAGGTTTCAATTCCCCAAAAACAATAGCGTCCTATATTATAAGAAAAGACTATATTCTTTTCAACGGCATCGGCACCACTTCCCTGATTAGTATAACAAGTGTCAAAAATCCAATCCGCCACATTATAGCTTACTGTAATTTGCTGACCGCTATCCCAAATTTCTACAGCGTTGCCATATCTGGAGCCTACGCCCTGTCGAAATGCTCCACCTATATGATGTATATAACAACTCTGTATCTTTATATGGTTGGCATTACAAAGACTTATTCCATGAAATCCTGCTCCTGTGATTTCCAATCCTAAAATTTGGCTGCTCCCAATATTATTCATCTGCAGTCCATGAACCGGAAGCGCATAACAAATCTCCATTTTTCCAGGATCCGATTCCGCATACAGATATATTACAGAGTTTTCCCAATCTACAGCCCAACTTCCGTCAGCTGCCTCAGAAAGATATTCCTCATACCTAAAGTTTTCTCCCTCATTTTTTACTTTTCTTTTCCAATTACATTCACCTTCAATTAAAAGGTGCCCGATATTGCAGTTACTTCTTTGAGCAGTATCATCATACAGAAGCGAAATCTCTTTTAAGTCCGCACACCAAACATTTTCGTAGGAAACGGACTCGTTCCACTGAACCTTAAGGGGCTGATAATAGCTAAGCACAGGTCTGCTCCCTTCTCCGTAAGATGCCAGTGTAACGCTGTCCCCTACAATAAAACTTTCTGTCATATGAAAAGTATCTCCACACTTAAGTAGAATATTTATATTAGATATTCCTGAAAATTGCTCCAGACTCTTCTTAGGCGTCTCAGAACTGAGTCCATCATTGGCATCATCCCCTTCACTGGAAGATACATAATAGATAAGAAGTTTTCCCTTACCAAGCTGTGCTTGATCATAGGAATCCCCCCCGCCGGCTTTCTGGTTTTCCCACAGCATATCTGCAAAATCTCTGCCAGAATCCTGCAGTAACTTGTTCGTCAGTTCTTCAGAAGAGTATACGGGTGCATTCAGTGTCTCATTTGATTCCGGCTCTTCGGAAATAATCGGAGTCTCACCTTGCACAGGAATCCATGACTGGGGCTTGCTTGTCTGCTCCATACTGCAGCCCCATAGCACGCAGCATAGTATTAAAAAAAACATTATGATTTTCTTTCTTGTCAGAAAAACTTTTTCTCGTTTATAATCCATTTTTTTATCCTCCTGCTTCGTATAAAATGAGGAATGTAATCAATTATTCCATAGGATTTCAAGTTTCTGATACTTCTCTTCCTATCCTCAATCCGAATCAGTTTGGCGTACTCCTGCCGTTGAGAAATCGTATAAAGCTCTCCTTCTGGTTTTTCTAGCTGATACCGATTGGGTACGATCCAAAATTCATTTTTCAAAGATAATTCCTCTTCGGAAAAAGCAATCTCCATTTTTCTCTTTTGTATATGAGCCAACATATACTCTGAAGGTGCCCTCTCTGTAAGCAATCTTCCGCTTTCATCGCATATAACACGATATATCCGGCCATCTTTCCAATGAAATACAAAGTTTTCGCCAGAAATATAGGATTGAAAATTTAACCGCTGCCAGCTAAAATCCTGTGCCACCTTTTCCTCCAGCTGATCTCTAAATACTTTACAGTATTCCCAGCCCAGAATACTCATTCCCATGTATTCATCAAAATAGCAGGCAAATTGACTGCGAAAGGCCTCTTTATAAGGATAAGCCATATTATCCTTCTCCATACTCCTTCGGTATAGCGTATTCATATTTTCGCAATTCCGGTACAATATAAACCACCCCGAATCCAGAATTTTATCATACTGCTCCAACAACTTATCTGTAATGAAGCTTCTGATATCTCCAAATAAAAGATCAATATCACAATGTCCCCAAAACTCATAGGGCTCGACAAGTTCTGGAAAGGCTTTCGCAAACAATGGCTTATAGTCACAAATTTTATAGGGAACTTCTAATTTTACCGGAAAACCAGCTACATTGTCAAAACGTTCTTTCACACTTTCTATAGTCATATTGAAAAAATGCACATTCGCTTCATCTGCCAGATCCATATTGTCTGTAATAATATAGAAATCTACGGTGGGATTTCTTTTAGCAGTAGTCAGCCACAGCCAAAAATATTCCGGCAGCTTTCCCATCCAGACAGTCAAAAGACATATTTTTTTCATATCCTTATTCCCCCTGTTGAATTTTCTTATAAAGCATTCTTACCTGCTCACTCCAAGTTTCCAATGAATAATTTTTCTTCATAAACTGTTTCACCTTATCCCAATTTTCCAGCTTTTTTGAATGCTCTGTTCGGGCTTTCAAAATTTTATCAGCAAGATCCTCTACATTTTCATTCTCGAACCAGTACCCATAAGGTATCTTTAAATTCTTTTGAGCTGAAATATTGCTCATAACCACACTGCAACTGGAATATGCCGCTTCCACCACAGAATACGGTAACCCTTCCTCTCTGGAGGGTGCCAAAAACACATCGGCAAAATTATACAGTGTAGCCACATCGCTTCTGGCAGAAATCACTTTGATCCATGAAGGCATTTCACCCAAAATATTTACTATGCTGTCTTCCACCTGCTCAAAATTAGAAGACAATGCTACAAGCAAGGAATAATGATACCCCCGATCCCGCAGCTGTTTCATAGCTTTCAACGCCAGATCAACTCCTTTTCTGTAGAAGTCAAATCCGAAAATCAAGAGCACTCCCTGGCTCTTTTCCAGGCCAAACGCCTTCCCTGTTATTGTTTCATAAACATCTAGGCGCGAAAAATCCACCCCGTTATCAATAGTATATTTTTCATTTTTAGGATAATCACGTTCTAGACTATGATAAACAGACTGACTGCAAGCTACCATAATACATTTACGATACAATGCACGCCTGAGAAAACTTTTAAACAAATTTTCTGCCTTTCTAGAATGATTGTGCATATGCATAAGCACTGGAATCTCACTCCTTAAAGTTGCTTGGTAAACAGCCAAATACTGCTTCATAGTAATAAAATGTGTATGAATAACTTTTACTTTTTTCTCCTTCATCAGCCAACGTATCAAATCTGCGTCCTGCTTTCTTTTTTCCGCAAGAAAATATACATCTTCTCCCTGCCGCTGCATTTCTCCAATCCAACTCATAGAACTCTGAATTTTTGCTTCTCGAGTAAACAGATAAATGCTCTTTACTCCATCTGCTCGAAGCTTTCCATCCAGACTGACCAGAGAATACATAAAGTTTCCCCGATAAGATGCGGCATAATTCATAATATGTAAAATAGTTCCCGGCATATTGCCATCCTTTCCCTAACACTCCCACATTCTACCTCTTGCAAATACGTTTCACCGTCCCTGTCACCATACTGAAATAGTATTGAAACGCATCGGTGTAAAAGGTGCAAAGCACTGTGCTCATTCCAACAACCACTACGGCAATCAAACCATATACCACAAATGCGGCAATTTTGTTCTGAAATAGCAGCATGCTGCACAGTCCATTAGCCACAAACATTTGGGCTAACATTCCCACACACATAAGTCCCAGTAATGCATATTGCTTTAATGGACTGATATGAAGTCGAATCCGAAACAGCAACATAGTCTTTAAAACAGACTGAATCAAATAAGTCATGAATGTACCAATAAAAATTCCCAGCATACCGATCTTCAGCCCGAAAATAATAGATACCACCAAATTTACTACAGAACCTGCAATGGACACATATTTATCATATTTAAAAAGTCCGGAAACCTCCATAACTGACCATAGAGGTCTGTTGATTACCTCTATAAAAAGGTTTAAACAACAGATAAAAACAATATTGTTTGCAAGCAAAAATTTATCTGATTCGAGCCAAAGCAATATAAATGGAGTAATACAACAATATACACTGACAGAGGCTAAGGACCCTATCACAAAAAAGAGATATTCCAATCGGTAAAAAACTTTGGCACACTTCTCTTCATTTTCTGTCACCAGCAAATTTCCCAAGCTTGCACTGACTCCACCATAAGCAATTTGATTTGCCAGTTGTCTAAACACTCCGATAGGAAGAGAATAGTTAGAATAATAACCTACCTGCAGCGTATCCACCAATGCAGAAATCAGCATATTATCGGTAGAATTTGTAATCTTACCTGAAAGTGTCTTGATAAAAAGGTTCTTGATATTAGCAAAAACCTCTTTTCTCTCCTCTCTGGGAAGCATATCTTCATTTTTCCCAAGCCAGGGATAATATCGATCTACCACATAAGAGCGTACCAAATTTCCCAGAAAGGTGACCAAAATAGAAAAAGCAAGATAGGCAATAAAATTACTTGTAATAAGAAGCACTGCAATTTTAATTATCATTTCAATAGGTTTGATAACCATGCTGATCTTGGACTGAATGTAGCTTTTTTGATTGGCATTCATCAGTGAAATCTTATAAGAAAACAAGTAGGACATGGACAAGTCCACCACAAACAACATATACACCAGCCTAATATAGTTCAGCGAATAGTCAATGGAGTTCACCAAATAGTGTATCCAGGGACATAACGCCAAACCAATCACAAAGGTGGCTACCGCTATGATTCTGTACGCAGTCTTGAATAACCCCATCAGCTGCCGCACTTTTTTATAATCATTTTCTGCCAGCGGTTTATATAAATTGTAAACGATTGCAGTTCCCACTCCCATCTCTGCCATAGACAAGGCTGCCAAAACTTCTGTAAAGAGACCGTTTAAACTGGTAGCCTGCATACCAAGACGGCGTATCATAATCGTTCGGATGGCAAAGTTTACTATTACTGTAACTACTTGCAGACATAATGCAAATATAATATTTTGTATACTGTTTTTTGTTCGTGCCACCTCGGCTCATCCTTTCTTTTTTTTCATTTTCCGTTTCCATAGATGTAATTTTCTTCTGAGAAAAAACATTGCTGCTGCAACAGGACGAAGCTTCCACATTTTATTTCTCTCCGCCTTCTGTTTCTCTTTGCCCTCATGCCGCCGATAGCTGTAAAGAATGTATAATTTTTTTGCAAAAGCATACTCTATGTACCTAATCTGCTTCGGTGTCATTTTATCATATACCCTGCAGCATGCATTATAGAAGTTCAATTCCCCCTCTATTTTTCTTGGACCAAAACTGATACGCATATGTCCGGTTACATTATGATAGATACAGAGCACCTCAGGCACAAAATCCACTTCATATCCTTTCTCAAGCAGCTTTAATATAACTGTAGAATCCTGTTTGCATGGAACAATGGAGAAATTTCCTACCGATTGTAACATTGATTTTTTTACCAGCCACATGGACGTGGAGGCTAAACAATCATCCTCGATGGCTTCATATAAACAGTTACCCTTATAACGCTTTCTAATCACGCAATCCACATGATGATTCTTTCCTACATGCTCCACATCACAATACACCAGTGCAAGGTTATCAGAGTTATTGTTTTGGAACACTTCCAGCTGTTTTTGGATTTTTTCAGGATAATATTCGTCATCGTCATCCAGAAATGCTATATACTCACCTTTGGCTGCTTCAATGCCTACATTTCTGGCACCTGCTCCTCCTAGATTCTGTGGATTCTGTATATAGCGGATTCTTGGGTCCGCTGCATATTTCTGCATAATCTGCCCAGTGAGTAAACGATACATAGATTCCGGTGAATTATCATCCACCACAATAATATCCAAATTCCGGTATGTTTGCTCCAAAATACAGTTGATTGCCCTTTCCAAAGTATCGCTCCTGGAATAAGTGGGAATTACCACACTAACTAAAACACTTTCTTTATCATTATCATTCACTTTACTTATTCCTCCAATTTTTAGCACATGCCATACTTTATGCAGTATTTCCTGACATATAATCCTTATGCTTCTTTATGATTTTAACCATACCTGCAGGTTTTAACAGCCAATATTTTAGCTTTTTCCAAATACCAAAATATTTTTTTAAATACCCATAATATTCTTTCGTATACGGAAAGACATAAGTGCCAAACCATGGCTTATCGGACGTGATAAAATGCACTACTGCTGCCGCTTCCACCTCTTTCTTATGCTTTAATATATATTTTTTATGAATGCAATGCTGATAATTAAAAGTATCAGGAAAAAAATACATCTTCTCAGTAAACAAAATATTAATAATATCCTGATCCCCCAATGTTGCCCCCCCCTGTTCCCAAAGACGATTCATTTCATTAAGCATTTTTTTCATCGAAAAACCTTCTTTGATGGACTTTGTATTTATAAGTAAAACACCGGAATTCATGTAAAAAGGCAACTTCAGCCGTACACTATGCTGCCCTTCTTCAATATCATGAGCTCCTGCTACATAGCTTTCCTTTATATCATAGTCATAATATTTTGCCAGTTCTTTCCTGACCATAACATCACAATCTAAATATAAAATTTTTTCCACAGTATCCTCCAGAACAAAGGGGAGCAGCAATCTATAATAAGCCGCAACTGAAAGATATTCCCATGCAAGAGGTGCGTTTTTTATGATATCAATAGCCTCTGCCGGAACCTGGTGTGTCACCAGTTCTCCTTGATATGTCTCCACCAACGCCCGCAAAGTTTCTATAGAAGTATCATTTAAATCATCTGTAAACGTATGAGCTATAATATGCCGGTTCCTATTATTTTTCATAAGCGATTCCAACATAATGCTGGCCGGCATAATATAACAATTGTCACAACAGAATGCTACATGCATATTTTCCATAATCGTTTTCCTTTCTGAAGTGTTTAACTTCTTAAATGTTTATAAGCAAAGAACAAGCAGCGTAAAAATACCATATTGATTATTCCTTACAGCCTTCTCAAACCCTTTCATTCTTGCATCCTGCGTTGTATATCCTTCCCATTCTGAACACAGCATTTGAGAATACAATGACAGTGTTGCCTTGCGGATGTTTCTCTTCATAAACATTAACCGCTTACAGCCCGTCAATATACTTTTTAAATATTGCTCATAAATACTTTGTCCATGAGAGATGCCAAGTTTTTTCATATCCCGAAGCATCAGCTCCATCACCCAGTATGTATCCAATAATTTAGCGTTATTACCTCTGATATGGGAAAAACCACCAGGGTTTTTACGATAGGAATACACAATATCTTCGACAGTTATCGTTTTTTCACTGCGCGGATACACTAAATATGACATAATTGTATCTTCATACCAATAACCTTCCGGGAAACAAATATTTCGAAAAAGAGAGCTATCTATCACCTTTCCCCAGGGAAATCCCCATAAAACACCACAAGGTTCAGCCAAATCAGCATACGAATGGCATTCTGTAGCCAATACCTTGGTATCAAAAACCTGGTATCCTCCTTCCACAATCTGCGCTTTCTCTCCATATGCTCTATCCAACAATGTCTCAACAGCATTTGGCTGCAATGCATCGTCAATGTCTACAAACATCAAAAAATCAGCCACCAGATTTTGTAGCCCTGCGTTTCTTGCCGCTGCCGCCCCTGCATTTTTTTGTTGAATCAAATGAATCCTCTCATCAGAAAGATATTTCTGCATCATTTCAACAGTTTGATCGGTGGAACCATCATCAACCAATATCACCTGATATGTATATTTTGTATTTTGTGACAGGATACTTGTAAGACATTGCTCCGCATAAAAAACGGCATTGTGCATAGGAATAATAATCTGAAGATGACATTGTGGTATCAATGCACGTTCTTCCACTACACAAGTTGTATCTATTTTACTATGTAGCCTCTCAAGCTGTTCTCTTGCCTCCACAATGTATTCCTTTTTCGTTCCGATAAATTTTCCAGCGATTCGGGCGCTGGGAATACCCAGCTTTGTTTTTCGCAATGCAAGCTCCAATATCTTAAGAATTTTATAATACATATTTTTTCCTCTATCTTGATTTTCCATGTTTGATTTGATGCAACCATGTCCGAACAAAGAAATTAATTGTTTTTGGCAGACTGATTTGGCTCATTTGACTTCGTACCATATCTTTATCCTTTTTCATCTTATTGCTACTATAAATTCTGTAAAGCCGAACTAAAAATTCAAATTCCACATCATTCTGCTGTTTTTGAGTCAGTCTGTCAAAAGTACTTCGACATGCTTCACGATATAACAGCTCACCTTGAATATTTCGGCTTCCATAGTTGGTTATCTTTTCTCCAATTGCAAAATTTGCATAGCTGCACAGCACTTCAGGCACATAGTCGACCGTATATCCCTTTGCTAAAAGTTTTAATATTAAAGTGGCATCCTGTTTACTTGGTACTACAGAAAACATGCCTACATCCACTACTGCACTTTTTTTCACCAGCCATAAGGAAGTCGGAGCCAGACAGTCTATACACATTGCTTCATACAAACAATTTCCACGTAATTGTTTTTTTAAAACATAATTAACCTTACCACTCTCATCAAACTGCTCCACGTAGCAATAAACCAATGCCAATTCAGCATCTTGACTGTTACGAAATATTTCAGCCTGCTTTTCGATTTTTTCCGGATAATAAGTATCATCATCATCCAAAAATGCCAGATATTCTCCCTTTGCTGCCTGAATACCTATATTTCTTGCAGCTGCCCCTCCCATGTTTTTTTCGTTTTTTACATAGTTAATTTTTGAATTTTTCTGATATTGTTCCATAATTGCTTCTACAGATTTCCTATATTTTGAATCTGCACCATTATCATCAACAACAATAATTTCTAAATTTTCGTATGTTTGTTTCATTATACTCTCAATGGCAGATTTTAGCGTTTTCGTTCTCTTATAGGTTGGTATTATAACCGATATCAAAGAAGATTTTTCTCCTTCCATTCCATTCATCTCCTCTTTCTTATAGCTCACTGAATTTTCTGTAATTTCCTAACCATCTGTATTTCTTTATAAAATAACAATTCAGAGAATAATATAGCCATGTACCATAATGCAACATAAACTAAATATAAAGTTTTTCCATCATGCCCGCTTCATAATAAAGCGTTTTTTATTCTAAATTTCTATGCCATATCCTCTTTGGAAGACCTTCTTTTCTCTCCAGCTGTTTCATTATAGAGTGTGTACAAAAGTAATCTTCGCTGTAATAACCCTCTATACTATTCAGCCTTCTCCTTTTTCTGTGACTGTTTCCTACATAATTCATTTATTGCTTTCCAAAACCAATTTATTCTATTTTTTCTTTTATGATATAAATCCTCTATGTACCATTTCTTATGGGAAAGTGATATAACCGCTGGTCAACAATATAAGTGCCAGCTGTTCTGCCTCCGCCGGGTCATCTACCAGCAAATTCTCTGAAACTATTTTGTTTTCTCTAACTTCTTCTGTGTATTATAAACAGGCATTATTACACTAATTAACACCCTATTATTGTCCGACATTTCCTCTGTACCCCTTTTCATTTTTCCTTCCCAAAACAAATGGGAAAAATTTATTTATAATCCAAGTCGGTATCATTAAAACAACCGATATCACCAGAGCAAGTATGATTACAAAAACATTTGCCGAGAATGCATTTCCAAGAACTGCTGCATATACATTCGGTACCATCTTTTCCATTGCTGTTTGGAGTGCACTAAGCACCTTTCCATGCAGAGCAAAATAAATCAGGGTATTTTGTCCTACATAAGATATATACCTGTTTGTCTTCAATACCTTGCAGATGGATACCAAAAAAATAACTCCCGTAAACTCTCTGACATATTGATAAATCACATCAATAAGTATGGGGAATTCTATCTGGAATACATAAGGCATATATATCAACAGTAAATATACTATAGCCAGACAAATTCTATTTATTCTCGTGTTATACTTATCAAAGGTTACTTCATAGCGTTTTCTAAAATAATATCCCAATACCATAAATAGCATAGCTTGAAAAATATATTCCAAATGCCAAGGCAATTCCGTACCATTCCATGGCAACAATGACGGATCCATCAGATTCGTATATGCAATACTGCCCGCTGATAGAAAAAATGAAATAATGATTGCTGCTACACCTTTGTTTTTATCCTTCTTATCGCTCCATTGTGTCAGGAAATAAAATGGTATAAATGCTACAAACAATGCTGCTACAAACCAAATTCCATCTCCATGATTTCTAATCTGAAGCAGATTCCAGCCGATTTCCGTTAACAAATCATTATGTTCATTAAACGATAATACCTGTGACAGTAAAATATTAAATGTACTAAATATGAGCCAAGGAACAAACAAACCTTTTACTTTCTTAATAAAAAATCCTTTAAAATCATTTGTATGGCGATACACATAACCGGCAGCAAAGAAAAATGCCTTCAAAAAAAATGATGCATAAAAAATATAAAGTGCTTCTGATCCGCCTTCCAAATGATGTACCATCACGAAAATGATGCATATATACTTTGCAATATCTAACCAATCAATTCTTTTTCCACTCACTTTATTTATCCCTCCGATTTTTCAGCACGCCTAATAATTTATTAAATACCCAGGCTCCCATCAAACTGATTCCAAATACTAGAAATGGTCTTGCAAAATAATATACATAATAGATTGTAGTACCAGATGAAACTCCTTTTTCTGCAAATCTCTCCATTCCCAGCATCAAACTGTAATGGACTATGTAAATAAACAACGAATGCTCTTTACCTATCTTCGTAATGAATGAATTTTCCTTTTTTTCAGGCTGGTGTAATGCCATTATAAAAATACTCATTACAACCAAAATTGATCCAATATATATTTCATGCCTTCCAACCAAGAACCATTCTCCCACTCCAAGAATTACCCCCAGCAAAAGGATTACTCTGCATTTCTCCACGTTGAATTTTTCTAAAATACTCCCTTGGTTCTTATGCAGCCAATTACCCAACATAAAAAACGGGATGCCGAACAACAGGAAGTTACGATAATAGTGTTTATCAATTTCCATGCGAAATACCACTAACATATTTCCCAACACCAAATGGATTGCAATCAATACAGGAATCAATCCGTAAAACACTTTATAAAGATTAAAGTGGTTAATTACCCAAAACAAAAAATAACAATATAACAATGCAGAAGTAAACCACATGATGTGTACAAAGGGATCCTGATTAAACACCAACCAGTTTACTATTGTTTCTTTATTAAACATCATATGAAACCTATCTATTACATCCTGCATGCTTCCATGAGAATCTCCCAGCACTGCAATGGCAAGCTGAACAACAAAATAATACAAACACCCTGCGAGATTGATCCAAAATATTCTCTTTGTCTTTGCTGGCAGCTTTTCTTCCACCAGCTTTCTATTCTCTCCATAGCAAAAATATCCCGATACCATAAAGAATAACGGTATTGCAAATCGAAACATGCTCTGCAGGATCCCATCTAGAGTATAGTGTGGAAATCGTGTATGAAAAAAAACCACTCCAAAGCAGGCAATTCCTTTCCAATAATTTAAATAATGATTTCGCTTTCTTCCCGCCATAGCTACCTCCTTTGGATTTTAAGAACATAGACATCCTTTTCCTCGTTGATCCGCATCAAAAATAGAAATAAAATCATCATATGGATGATCCCTGTATGGTATCTGTAATTCATATAATTAACCTGCCATATAGCATAATACAGCATCATAATAAACAGACTCAATGCCAAATCACGGCCCTCTGTACTGCTGTATCTTAACAGCTGATACAAAAGATATATCATTTGCACCAGAATGATAAGAGCCCCGAGAATTCCTGTGGCAAATGGTATATAAAGAAAATAAATATCCATTGCCGTCGTTTCATATCCATAAGCCTTATTCAGGAAACCAGAATTATCCACATATCCCATGCCGTTTAGATAATTCCCATGCTCCAAAAAAATAGGATAATTAATACTGAAATTTCCCTCTCTATTAGACTCCTGCCAAAAATCAGAGATAGCACCGCTGGACACTAGCACTACCACCACACATAGCCCAAGTACCCCTGCTATTGTTAGAACCAACTTCCAGTTTCTAATAATATCATATCTTTTCTTTAGAATCCCATAACATACAAAAAATAACAAAAGACTCAAAATAGCTGATCTGGACGCTGTGGAAAGAAGCATATATAATGTAATGATATCAACCACTACCACTGCTGACTTCAGGGATTTATCCGGTATTTTATGCTGCTTGTGCCATTCGCACCGCAACATGAAAGAAATCAATAACGTATAAATACAATAATTTCCGCAATAATTCACATCGCTCATACCAAAGTCAGCCCGAAACCGCTCTGAACTGGAAAAAATATTCACAAAATAAATGGGATTAACAAAATTCCCCATATGGGTTACCGCGCACCAGCATACAAACACTGCCAATGCCAAATAAGTCATTTCCAAAAAAAGCAGATAACAGTTTTTTTTATATACATATACGCATGAGAAAAAAGCTATAATGTAAATTGCCATTAATTGCTGAAAATGAAGGTTCGTGTCCACCTTCATATAGGGATTAGTAAATACCACTCCATATAATATAGTATGAAGCACTAATAGACCTATTCCCACAGCAATTCTCTTATTCCAAATCAATATTCCATCATAAAAACAAAAGAAAACTATCACCACAATGTAGAGATATTTCACATTATACATAATTCCTCTAAGAGGCACATTATCCACAATTGACAGCATGGATAGGAGCATTGTCAGACAATACAGCCCCATAACCAGCTTTTTCTCTTCTATTGCTATCTTCACGTCCACATTCTCCTATTTCTTTTCCTGCTCCCAGAAAAACTGTATCATTCCATCGATTCCATCTTCCTTTTTAATCATTTTCTCCAACAGAGGTTTTCTCTTTTTCACAAAATCCTCAAAGGTACCGATTACCCTTGCCGGTACCCCTGCCACAACGCTTCCGGCAGGCACATCCTTTGTCACGATGCTTCCGGCGGCTATAATACAGTCATCTCCCACTTTCACATCATACATAATCGTTGCATCGGCACCGATCATGACATTGCTTCCAATTTGAATCTTTCCCATATAATAAGGGCTATACATCTTTGAAAACTCTGCTCCATATTTTGGATGGTTTTTCAGCATATCCCCTGTCATGTCGTGGGTGATAAACCGAACATTTGCAGATACCCATACATTGTCTCCAATAGATACCAGTATGGGCTCCGTAGGCAGTTTCCGCGGATGATAGTAGCAACCATCACCCATATGATAAAATATATGTTTCTTTTTTATATATTCCGCATTTTTATATGCGTTTCCACGGGAATAAAGAAACATCTTTATTGCCGCCAGCCTTACCTGCCCGCCTGTCAGTACCATTTCAAAACCTCCATGTCTGCCTGCTGATTATTTTCCCTTAAGCATCTCACGCATCCTGTCATAATTCTTATAACCAAGAATTTTCTGCAAAGTCTGAATTATGTTACGCTTCATTCCTTGTTTTCCCGATACCCAGCTGCTGTTCATATAGTGTACTGTACATGTTTTGTCTGTAATCGACTCATGCCAGTTATTTACATCAAAACCACAGAAATATTCTTCCGGATACACCGAAATATCTCCCGGCAGTTCCTGATATTCGTTCCGATTCAGATCCACACCCTTACGCTCCATAAGCCGCGAAAATCTATCATTGATCACAGTCATATCATAAGAACCGTCCTCTTTCAAAAAATGAAGTTCTCGGTAGGATTGCAAAAATTCGTTAATATATGGGTGTTCTTTCTCCGCCGCAATAAATGCAGTCAGAAGACTTCTGGCACTTTCAAAGCCTAATACCATGGATTTCTCTTCCAAATATTCCTCAAAAGGTTTTTTTACCTCCACATCTGTGTCAAAATAAACTCCGCCGAATTGATACAATGCCTGTATCCTTACATAATCACTGACAAAGGCATACTTTTTCGCCTCATAAGCCTGCCGCACATAAGAAATGGAATTTTTTACATCAAAGTTTTGTTCATTCCATTCCATAAAAGTATAACCAGGCATCTTTTCCTTCCATGTTTCTATGTATGCTTTGATATTATCCGGTTTTTCTCCGCCGCCAAACCAGCAATAATGAACTATTTTGGGGATTCTTCTCATAATGCCCTCCCATTCCTATGCTTTTGCATTGCTTTTTCGTATATTGGCAGCAACTTCTGATAATGACCCTCTGCCATATAATTTTCTGCAAAAATCTCTTTGGAACGCCTGCAGTATTGCTGATAAGCTGATGAATCAGCCTTTGGAAACTGCTCCAGAACCTGTCTGAGCTCCTCCACATTGCCATGGCAAAAGACCCTTCCGTTGCCATCTATCAGTTCGGGAATGCCCCCCAATTTTGAGCCGATGATAGGACGCCCCAGCTGCAGTGCCTCAATGGCTGAATAGGGACCGTTCTCATACCACTCAGAAGGCAAAATTACTGCTTTGGAATTTCCTACTACATTGATTAATTCCTTGCCGCTCATAAATCCAAGAAGCTTCACATTGGTCATATTATGTTCTTTGATGTAATTTTCTATTTCCTCCCTGCATGGGCCACTTCCTACAATATAAAGGAGATTCTTAGTATGTTCCACAGCTTTGACCAATGTTAGTATCCCTTTTTCCGCAGACAGCCGGCCAAAATATAAAAAATACTGCTCCTTGTCTTTGGCAGCTTCTACCTTGGGACATTCTCTGTCCAAAAAGTTACACAGATGGCTGACCCTATCTCTTTCTATTCCGAATTCTAAAAATTTATTCCTATAGAACAGACTTGGAGTCAATATCATATCTATGGTATCGTAGCTTTTTCTCCACTTATGCAGATATCCCTCTGCCACATTGATGCCGCTTTTTAGAATAGAGTTTTTCACACATTTCTGTTTCAAGCAGCTAAGATAATGACCTCCTTTGCATTTTTCACATAACTGTCCATGGGTCATCATTACATAATTCAGACAGAGCATTTTCAAATCGTGTGCGGTATATACGGTAGGAATATCATATTTTTTCAGCACATCGAGAATTGAGGGGGATAACTGATGCTGAAAAATATGAAGATGAGCAATATCAGGTTTCGTATCTTGTATCAGCTTTTCTAATTTCCGCTTTGCCTCTCCGGAATAGATAATATTTTTGGCAGCCTTAAGCTGCTGCTTTTTACTCATTTTTCCATTATAGTCCACAGATTCCACAAAATACTCAGAATAGGGAGAGTCAAAATTCTTCTGATCCCTCATAGAGAAATCGATTACCCTGTGTCCTTTCGCCTCCAACAACCGTTTAAGCGCAAAGTAATAGGTCTCACTGCCGCCTTTTATGTAAAAGAATTTATTCACCATCAATATTTTCATCAGCCACTCTCTCCTGCCTTGCCAAATTCATCTTCTTACTGTCTGCCCAAAAATACCTTTTCGTACCGTTCCACAATATAATTCCAGCTATATTCCTTTTTAATGCGCTCTTTTGCTTTCACACCCATAGCAGATATCTCCTCTGCTGTCATGGCATCCGCTTTATGAATCAAATCTGCAAGATTTCCCTCTTCTTTGCTCCAGTAGAGGGCACCATCCTCCCCTACTTCCCGATTAAATCCCACATCAAGAAGCAAATTCAAATCTGTGCTGCCCAAAGACTCCAACAGGCTTGGATTGGTACCGCCCACCTCGTGTCCATGAAAATATGCATACGCATTTTCTCGCAGCTTCTTTAACAACTCTTTATCATACACTGTGCCCACAAATTTAATTCTCTGATCCCGGTCAAAATGAGTAGTGTTCAACAAAGAATCATAAAAGCTATTATTTTCTACATTGGTAATCAACACAAAATCTTTGTTTGTATCCGACTTCATAAACTCTTTCACCATAGTTTCAAAGTTATTTTCCGGTACAAATCTGCCCACCACCAGATAATATTCCCGAGCCTGAACACCTTTCTCCCTGTACCAGTCTTGCAAAACTTTTGCATCATCTGAAAGGCTGGACTTTACTGTATCCGAGCCATAAGCGATAAACATGGTATTCGGTTGATACTTTTCATAATCCTCATGAATATATTTCTCAATGGCCTTGCTGTCACAAATCAGCAAATCGGCATGTTTCACCATCAGACGCTCGGAAATCTTCCAGTACTTTCTTACCGGTGCACTCCATTTTGCACGCTTCCATTCATGTCCATCCGGATTCACATATACCTTTCCGCCAAGTTTATGTATCTTTTTCACATAATGATGAAAGAAAGGTCCTATTCTGCAAGCCAAAACATATACAATGGGGTTCTCAATATTATTTGCCTTTATGTAAGCAATGCACTCTCCAAAAGCATCTAAATCATAAAAAATCGCTCTGGCAGGTCCTAACTTCTTCCATTTGATACGAAAGCATCTAGCTCCGTGATAGGAAAACTCTTTTTCGGTCTGCTGTATCCATTCCTCCGGCTCTACTGCACAGGATACATGATACTTAATATGTTCCGATTTTTTAAAAAAGGTAAGTCTGTCAACAAATGATTCAAAACCACCGTAAGCGGAGGGAATTCCCTTTGACCCTATGATAAATACATTCTGCACTGTTTATTCCTCTCAATTCTCTTTCCCAAAGCTATTTTTCATACACTCCAAAGTACATGCCAAATTCCTTGCGGAAATACTTGCCGCCCTTTTGAATGTTTATGTCCCAAAGCACTGCTCCCACAACAGGAAGTTCTCTCTCTGCCAACAAAGAGGCTGCCTCTTTTGCCTGACGGATTCTGCTGGTCTTTCCAGAAAGCACCAGCACCACCGCATCTGCCTGTTGAGCTGCGCACAATGCATCCGGCACATAAGCCAAAGGTGCCGTATCCACTAAAATATAGTCATACTCCTGCTTCAACTGATCCAAAAGCTCTGAAAATGATTTCCCGCCAAGCAGCTCTGCTGCATTCATAACTGCTTCCTTACAATAAATAAAAGCCATTCCCTCTTTCTCGATCACAATATCCTTTAACTTAACCTGACCGGTCAGATAGGCCTCCAGTCCTTTCCCATTTGTATCAGCTTCTTGACCGGCTCCCCACTGAGGGTTGCTTAGATTAGTATCCAGTAAAATAACTTTTTTTCCCATTTTTTGTAAGCTTTCCATAGCTTTCAATAAAAATGCATATTTATTTTCCTTTTCAGTGGCACTGACAAAGTTAATGACCCTAGCGTCCGGTTTCGCAAAAAACAAATGAGAACAAAAAACCTGATATGCTGCTTCCTGGTAAGCTAGATTCTTAGAGGACGCTTTAGGAATCACACCCAATTTTTTTAGGTGAAGTTTATCTGTAACCTTATTTGGACTGTCAAATTTAGAATTTGCAAAATAGTTTAATAAAATAACAAAGCAGGCTAAAGCCACACCTCCAATACCTCCAAGCAATGTGTATAGTATTTCGGAGGAACTGTAATTATAAGGTTCCTCTGGAGCATACGCTTCTTCATACACAACCGGCTCAGTACATCCCATGATTTGCCAAGCCCTTTCTGCCGAAACCACTACCAACTCATCTGCCACCTTTTTCGCCCATTCCGGATCCGGAAATGTAACGCTAACCTCAAGCATACAGGTTTCTAAAGGTATATTTTCCGAAATACAGTTTTCTAACTCTCTGTAGGACATGTTAAGATTCAGATTCTCAATCACCTGTTCCAACACAGGTCTGCTTTTTAGAATTTCAATATAATTATTGAGTACCTGCTGTCCTAAATTTATACCGGCCGCAGACGGAACCGCTGCCTCCACACCAGTCACATACATTTTCGTAGTTGTCATATACATGGGAATTTCTTTTGTCATTACCGCATAGCTATAACCCGCTGCTGCAAAAACTATTCCTGCAAGAATGATTACCCACAATCTTTTTGCAAACAAGTGAATCAACTCTGCTACATGAACAACAATGATATTGTTTTTTTGGTTCTTTTCCATTAATTCCTCTCCTTAACCAGACAATTTTAATTTTGCTCTAATAAATCCAGTTCCTAATATTCTCTACACATGAAAATATCCATCAAGTTTCCCTTGATGGATATAAATATTTTATCAATCGCCTCTTATGCTCTAAATTCCTTTCCTACCTCCACTGTTTACATATCAAACGTTCACTTATATAATGAGAAATCTACAGCCACCATCCTGATGAAATTTTTCTTAATTATTAAAGTTCACACTATTTACATAATTATAATCACTAACCTCAGTTACGTTAGTATGTTTACCCATCTTTTTCCATTAATATATCATATCTTGTTTGTTATGGTCAAGTATTTGAGTAAAAAAATAGTATGACATGATAACATATATTATATCTAGCAGAAAATCCTTTTTTAACAACATTAACATTCTTGCAGACTGTTGCTAGGTCTTATTCGTTCCTCCTATAACTGACCTATCCCTTTTAACCAATTTCTAATCTCTTTTGTGGTTCCTTCCTCTGCAGTATATCCTTCCAGCACCGTCGCCCCTTTACAAGATTTTTTTAAATCTGAAAGTGTTTCTTCAATATCACTGCCTCCGCTGGTGCAAAATGGAATGACTGTCTTTCCCTTTAAATTGTACTCTTCCAAAAAAGTATTAATAACTTTCGGTGTACTATGCCACCAGATTGGATATCCCACATACACAACATCATAAGATTTCATATTTGCCGCAACTGATTTGACAGTTGGGCGAGAATTCTGATTTAATTCTTTTTGAGCTCTGGTTACCGTCTTGTCATAATCGCTTGGGTATTTGTCTTTTTCCTGAATTCGCAATAGATCACCGCCAGTCAGTTTTTGAATCTTCTTTGCCACATCTTTAGTAGTTCCTGTTTGGGAAAAGTAGACGATTAAAATGTCTTTTTTGGCCTTACTTGGCTGATTTACCGTCACATTACAACGATATTTCTTCCCTGCTGCAGTAGCAGTAATTACAGCGGTTCCTTTCTTTTTGGCTTTTAATTTTCCCTTACTACTTACTGTTACTACTGATTTTTTAGAGGATTTCCATGTTACCTTCTTTGCCCCAGACACTTTCAACTGCTTGGTCTGACCTTTTGACATTGTAATGTTGGTAATGTTTATGGAAGGCTGACTGGATGCCGCATTTACCATGCTATTGTCCGTCATAAAAAATGTGAGTACCATAACAAAAACTAAAAAGATATGAAAAATATTTTTTCCTGTTTTACTTCTGTTCATAATAATACCTCCTGTCTCTTGTGTTTTTTAACGACATTCCTTTAGTATTTCTTCAATTTCCTGACTGGTCAGTTTTTTGCAGCATCCTGCCGTAATATTGCTGGACTCTGCCACTGCTTTTAAAATACTGTGGTCTGTAATTCCCATTTCAGTTAACGTAGTCGGTAATTTAATTTCCTTAATAAAATCAGCCAGAGCATCAATGCCGGCAAGTGCCAGTTCCTCATCTGTTTTTCCTTCCAAAGGAATATCCCATACTTTTATTGCAAAGCGTTTAAATTTCTCCAAACCCTCTTTATAAATATGACGATACAGTACTGGGTGAATTACCGCCAGCCCCTGCCCGTGGTTGCAGTCTGTATATGCTCCCAACTGATGTTCTATTTGGTGCGCCTGAAAGTCTGTAACTTTTCCAATTTTTAATATACCATTTTCCGCCATGGCAGAATCCCACATCAACTCTCCCCGGGCATATAAATCTTCTGGATTTTTCATTAATGAACGGATATTGCCAATCGTATTACGCATTACCGCTTCATTTATCTCATCAGAAAGAAATGTTTCCTGTGGTTTACCAAAATAGGTTTCCATACAGTGGCTAAGTGTATCAAAAGCCCCGGAAACTACCTGACCAAAAGGAACAGACAAAGTATATGCAGGGTCTAAAACGGCAAACTCTGCATAAGTACCAAATACTCCAGCCTTAATCTTTTTTTCCTCATTGGTAATGACGGCTCCGGCATTCTGCTCTGCTCCGGTTCCGGAAGCAGTCACTACCGCCCCCATTGGCAAAGCCTGAGTGGGAAAGCGATGTTTTGTAAATTCCATTTCCCAGATATCTTCTTCTGTCCTGGCCTGCACAGCAACAATCTTACAGCAATCAATTACAGAGCCGCCGCCTACCGCAAGGATAAAATCAATCTGTTCCTCCTTACAAAGTTTTGCTCCTTCTTGGACTTTTTTATAGGTAGGATTTGACATAATTCCTGAAAATTCAATTACTATTTTCCCTGCCTCTTTTAATATGGAAACCATTTCATCATAAATTCCGTTGTTCTTAATGGAACCTCCCCCATAAGCCAGCAAAACTTTCTCTCCCACTTTGGCAAGTTCCGCAGGCAAAGCCTTTGCTGCAGCCCCCTGCCCAAAATACGTTTTTACCGGATACGAATATGCAAATTCATTCATTATTTTATACCTCCTTGAAATTTGTTTTGCTTTATGTTATATTTTATATTAATTATATATTCCGGTTGTAACAACCGGTCAATACCTAATTTTTATTTTGGAGGTAAATATGGAAACATTATATACAATGAAAGAAGCCTGTGAGAAAGTTGACATGACTTATGATGCTTTAAAATTTTACTGCAATGAAGGTCTGGTACCAAATGTAAAACGTAATAGAAATAATCACAGGGTATTTGATGAACGCGACATAAACTGGATTTCCAGCTTAAGCTGCTTGAAAAGATGTGGTATGAGTATACAGGAAATGAAAGAGTATCTGGCTCTTTGCCTGCAAGGACCTGACACCATTCCAGAACGTAAGATAATACTTGCTGAAAAAAGAAAGTCTCTGCTGAAAAAAATCCAGGAATTAAACAATAGCGTTGACTATATTGACTGGAAACAGCAGTTTTATGATGATGTGCTTTCCGGAAAAAGAAAATATGAAAGTAATTTAATTGCAGTAAATCAGAAACCTGATGATAATTTCTGAGAAGAAGGATTTGTTTCTCCATGCACAAACAGAAGGAAAGGCGGGCAAAGGACTGTTTGTTCCCAGCTTTGCCACTACCATCCGCATAAAACGATCCTGATTGCAGTTTTCACTCCCTTTATTTCTCCATGAACCATTTAAAACTAATTTACTTATCTGTTATTTTATAAAACTGACAGATTTCTCTATATCTATTTCATGAGGAGCCTTTTCTGTATCCTTATATCCTACTGCTACCGCAATAGCAAACTCGTAATTTTCCGGAAATTGTAAGGCTTTTGCAAAATACTCCTTTTTTTCACCTTCCAAAGCACACCGGATAATCCCGATAATCAGACTGCCAAGGCCCAGAGACTGAGCCGCCAGTACAATATTTTCTGCACTGATACCTGCATCCAATTTACTCCAGTAAAAATCCTTGTCTGCACTGAGTATGAATACGGTAGGGGCATTGTAATAAAAATTGTCTGGATTGTTAAGAATAGACTCTTTTGCTTTTTCATCTGCATTGGCTGAAAGCACCACCCTTTTTTCCTTTTCAATCTCTGCTAAAATGGGGTAGGAACCGTCTAGTACAGAAATATGAATCTCCTGAAGATTTCTGGCTGTTGGCGCCTGCAGCCCAGCAGTAATCAAACTGCTGATTTGTTGTTCCGTTAATGGTTGTTTTTTATAGGCCCGGATGGAACTACGCTGTGCAATTACTTCTAATACTTGGCTCATGATGCTTTCCTCCTAACTATTTTGTTTTCACTTTTTTCACACTTGTATAGCTGCTGTAAGATTTTTGACCATTCTTCGTTGTATAAGAACGAACTTTAAAATAGTATGTTTTCTTTGATTTTAATTTCTTTTTGGTATATTTTACTTTGGAAGCACTTTTTACCGTTGCCACCTTTTTAAATCCCGATTTCTTCTTAGTGGACATGTAAATTTCATATCCAGTAACACCGCTTGTCTTCTTCCATTTCAACTTAGCAGATTTGCTTCCGGCAGTAATCTGCAAACCGGTTGGCGCTTTGGATGCGGTTTTTACCACCAGCTTGGCGGATGCAGTGCCATATTTTTTGCTCCCGTTAACCGTCTTGTATGCCCTCACTTGGAAAGTATACTGGGTATTTGTTTTCAATTTTGTAAATTTATATGTGTTTTTTGTGGTTGTGGCAACTTTAACTTTTTTAGTTCCTTTATATAAGGATACCTGATAACCACTGGCTCCCGTCTGCTTTTTCCAACTGAAAGATAATGTTTTTCCTGTCCCGCTGCTTAATTTTACGCTGGTCGGCTTACTTGGAACAATAGTAAATGTCAGTGTTTTGCTGTTTTGATAATTTCCAATACCGGTTATCACTGCGCTTGCCTGTCCCGGTTTTGTATTATTCTTATAAGTAACCGTATAGTCTTTTCCTGCTATCAGAGCAGTTCCACTATTGCTTACAATAACTTCCGGTGTTTTGGCAGTTCCATCATATGTATACTGAGTTTCTGACAGTGTTGCTGTCAGATTTGCCAGATTTCTTTTTTGAATTGTAAATGTCTTAACTAAAGTTCCTGCATAATTTCCAATGCCTTTTATCACAGCCTTGGCGGTTCCCGGATTAACATTATTACTATATTCTACTATATAATCTTTCTGATTCTGCAATGAAGTGCCGTTAACTACTACACTGACCTTGGGGCAGATTCCATTGCCCGTATACTCCACCGCCGCTATATTTCCAACAACAGGTGTCACTGGCGTGTAGTTGTATGTACCTAAAGTTTCTGTGCCTTTTGTTAGGGTTACCTGATTATTTCCAGTCCATTTAAAATTATACTGAGAAGTCACATTTGTTACTACACGATCAGTCCAGTTATACACTGCTGCATCTGTCTTTGGATTTCCAAACACATAGCCTTCACATATATTGTCCACATATACTTTGCTGATGGAAACCAACAGCTGATTATAATTAACATATTCTTTTATTGCTGTTTTTGAATATTTAACACCGTTACTATTTAACTGGGCGTATAATTTATTGCAGATAGTTCCGTTTTGTAAATAAGCCTCCAATGTTTCCATAGTATCCGCGCTGTCGCACTGAAAGCGCAGCATATTATCACGTCTTTTTTCATTGCTGGAAATGGCATTTTTCATAAGACTGATAAATCCATCCTCTGTTGCAATAGCTGCTCCCGTTACACGAAGGCCAAAATAATTGTAAAATTCCTCTTTTGTAGCTGTAGCATTAGGTACAGAATACATTCCCGGAAATATATCAGAACGGTAATCGTGCTCTTTATTGGCGTTAAAAACGCTGGTGGCCAAATTGAAAAAGTCATAGCTATACCCATCATATGCCGTACTGCTGTTGGTATCATCCCATGTTAAATCAATATTATACCAACTTCCATTGATCTTCACCAAATTCCACGCGTGCCCCCCTATATTAAATCCGGTGCCACTCATTCCCACTGCATAGATGCTTTCTAATCCAGCATAAGTTGCAAGAAGCTGAAAGGTCTTTGCATATCCTTCACAAACCACATCTGTACTGCTATTGCCATCCAGAACACCCACAACGCTATGGGCAAATGCTGCTGTTTCTGGACTGTTGGTACTGTCATACGCATAATCCACTTCCTCAATGATCATGTCATGGATCAGCAGTTCAAGTTCCATATCGTCTGCACCTTTTGCCATGGCGTTATCAATTTCCTCTAAAAAAGGCAGCATTCCTTTTTGAATACTCTGTGCCGCTGAATTTCTTACCGAATACTTGGCATAATCCGGCTCAACCATGATATACCATGAAGTTACAAAAAATCCATTTATATAGTAACCAATCGTATCATCAATCCAAAATAGCATAGGATAATCAGCCTCCAAGGCAAAATATAGCCGTTCCATCTGGGATAGCGTCATCTGATAGCTGCTGACATCAATCAGTTCTGCTGCATAATAGGAACCACTGGCTGTCTGCTCTACACAGACAGCGCTCTTTGTAGATGCATCAAAGGCAAACATTCTAGCTTTCAAAAGATTATAAACTTTTTTTCTGTTGTGCTCAAGGTACTATAACCATAATTAGATGAAAAACCGGCATTGACCCCTTCCTGGGCTTCCACCGTTAACAATTCATCTCCACTGGTCTCCCCAGAAAATGTTTCCACACCTTCTGCATTTTCCGGAAGCTCTAAATACTCCGTTTTTGCCACACCACCTACCGGATAGCGTGTACTTGCATCTGTTTGAGCCACTTGTACAGGAACCTCCGGTGTCAGTGATTCTACGGAAACCTGCTCTGAACTTTCTGCCGCTTGCTCTACCTTAACATTCACCTCCTGTGCTGATACAGGAATAATTTCGCTTCCCAACAGGCACAAGCATAAAGCCGTTCCAATTATTTTCTTTCCTATTTTTTTTCTGTACATATCCTTCACCCTTTCCAACTACATCATAAGTTGCCATAAAATATTATAATCTGAAATAAATTTTAAAACTGGATTTCCATTAATCTGGGTCTGTACACTGATTCCGAATGCTGTAGTACTAAGCATTTCTGCCGCCACAAATAGGAGCCATACCACAATCAGACCTTCTGCAAAGCCCAGTACCGCCCCTACTGTTTGATTAATTTCTTTTAATACAGGTAAACGAGTTAGTATATCCAGCGTTGTCATCAACATTCGCAACACAATAGACACTATAATAAAACTAATAATATATGATGCAGAACTGATAATTGTTTTAGCTATATATGCCGCCACATATTCCTGAACTGCTGTTACATCAAATAACTGATAATTTTCCGCATTATTATCTTTAATGATTTTTTCTTTTAATATACCTGTAATAGGATATGAATTAATTATTTCTTCATCTGTTCCTGTACTTGCAATTTCAGCATGATGTTCCGGAGTATAAATTTCCATACAAGTATTTTTTATATTATCATAAATAGGTGTCTGTTCCATAATGAATTCTGTAACAAAAGGATTCATGAAATTCACTAAAATTATGGTAATAATAAACAGCGTCATAGATAATGCACTTTTCACAAATCCACGACGGTAAGAATAATATGTAAATGTTACTAGAATTGCTATTACTAGAATTAACAGCCAGTCAATTGTCATGTTCTTTCTCCTATCGTACCAGTTTAATGATTTCTATATTGTCTTCGGTGATCAGCATATATCGGTTGTTCCCCGTAACTGCCATAGCCAGAATTGTGCTGTCCAAGTTTTTCTCAAACTTACAAACACCCTTTATACTGTAAATGCAACACTCACTCTCATTATACATAAGTATAGTTTCGCCCGAAATTAAAACATTTGTATACTCTTTATCATAACTTTCGGAAAATATCTTTTTTCCCTTTAAATCATATATGTCCATACGATATTTTCCGGTATTTTGAGTGTTCTTTAATACCATTCCAATATATGATTCATTATAAAATACTTTTTCTATTTCTTCTTCCAATGTGAGTTCAAAGGAAAGTTCCGGTATCTGTTTTCCCGAAAATACCTCTACTCTGTCATTACCATAGGCTACTGATGTGTCACTGTTAATATAATCAAATACAGGAAATACACTTCCCGCATAAGAAGTGCTTCCCACAAAATTATCGATTTCATTTTCCCCCACAGAACCCAGATTATGAAATGCAAGCGTAGACTTTGCTTGACCATCTTCTATATTCAGATGAGAAATCCCGAATTTAATTCCGTCATCAGAGAGACATAAATCCACCGGATAGCCGCTCTCTTCCATAAGAATTTTAGTAGCAGCCAGTTCTTCACCAGAAGTTTCCGGAGAGTATAATTTTATCCATGACTTTCCACTGTCCTCCAAAGACGCTGCCGTAACACCCTGGGCGGAAATATCTAATTTCTTAATGGGAAGTAATGTATTCACTTCCGCCCGCAGTCCGCTTTCATTTAAGATAAAAATAGTTGTACCATTTTTATCTGCTAGTGCCACTGCTGATTGGCAAATAGCATACAATGGCTCCTGCATTTGATAAGTATGATTCCACTTTTCTTTTAAATCAGCCCCTATAAAAGCCGCCCCATCGTTGCTGTATTTTAACATGCCGCCATTGTATGGAACATACTTGGCAGTATCTGCATCTGTACGTTCAATACTGTTTACTACTTGATACCCTGTGTATGTGATATTGGCACTATATATATACCATGCCCCCACACCAATCATCACAACCAGTGCTGCCAGTAATACCACATTAATTCTATGCTTCCTTATTTTTTTTTCATATTCTTTCTGTATATCCTGAACTTCTTCCCCAACCCTAATGTTTTGGGAAGATACTTCCATACTCTTTCCAGACTTTCGCTCTTTGTATTTTGTATATTCTCTGATATTCATAATATTGCCCCTTTGCTGTATGTGCTAATCATACCACACTTACATCAAGGTAACAAGATTTTTTGCCCTATAAAAATTTTATCTACATCTTCTATTCCATTCAATTCACAGATCTTTGATACCATGTCTTTTGTATTATATACTTTTATGCTGATTTTCGCCAAGGTGTCACCTTTTTCTATCACATAATACTGAGGTTCCGTACTTGCCTGAGCAGCTTCTTCGGACTGTTCTGTCTCCTTTGGCGGTTCTGTGGCCACCGGCGCTTCTGTGGCTACTGGAATTTCCGTGACTGCCGGCGCCTCTGTGACTGCCGGAACTTCTGTGGCTATCGGTGCTTCTGTGATATTCGATATTTCCGTATTTCCAGAAGAGTCCGTGTCCGCTGCTTGCTGGTTGTCATTGGCGATAGGTTCTACGTTTCCGGAGATTGTTTCTACAGCTACCGCATGCAAATTTCCGCTGCCGGCACTCACCGCAACATCTTCGTTTTCTTCGGTTTGCTGCGCACCATCCTCAAGCTGTGTATTTTCTGCTTCCTGTTTTTTCTGCTCCACTTCTTCTGTAATTGCATTTTTAGTTAAAATTGCCAGCGACTTTTCCATATTTGTCATTTTATCATAATTGTTCAACATGGTGATTCCTATAATCAAAACGATCATGACAAGAACCGAACTGACCGAATACATAAATGCCATAATTTTTCTTTTATGTATTTCCTCCTGCTTTTCCTGAACCAGACTTCGAAAGTGCTTTGTTGCTGTATCAGCCTTTTCTTCTTTCCTGATTTCTTCTTCATTTTCACTGCGGTGATCAATCATGTATGTCTGCATCAGATTGTTTTTTTCATAGTAAATGTAATATCCACTGATTGTTTTCATAATTCCGTTTTCATAACGGAAAAAGACTTCCTCTCTTTCTATTGGCTCGTGCATCATAAGAACTTTCATATTACCTGCAAATTGATTAATATGAACCTTCTTAATATTTTCATTCATTTCTATAGGAAATCCAGGCACTGACAAGTACCAGCCTACAATTTCTAAAGTATCAAAGTATTCTTTGATATTTTCATAAATTCTGCTCCAGATATTGTCAGTAAAATGTACGCCCTCGCCATCAACCACCACATCCTCCACATAAATGGCTCCGCTGATAAACAGATATCTGCCCTCATTCTCTACTGCATCACCCATGAGAATAGCCACCCTTATTTTACTTAAATCTTTTTCTGTCAGTTGATTTAAAAAGGTTACTACATAATCCTCAATATATATTTTAAAGTCTTCTTCTGTATTTCCTATTTGCCGTATGTTCTTCGGCAAACGAAGGGAAGTTTTTCCTTTGCTCTTATCTTCTGAGTTTTCATTGTAGATAACTTCTATCATATTCCTCCACCTTTCACAGAACGACTCAAGACTTATGCCTGTCCCACTCTGGGCCTTATGCCAGTCTTTTTTCCAGAGTATCATAGCATATATGAATTGCATATTTTATCAGACGCTGTCCGTAATTATAAGTTTTTTTCGACAGTGAGCGGGGAAAAAAGAGAAATAAAAACAAAA
Organism: uncultured Eubacteriales bacterium; assembly: GCA_949289145.1. Classification (GTDB taxonomy): domain Bacteria; phylum Bacillota; class Clostridia; order Lachnospirales; family Lachnospiraceae; genus RUG11237. The sequence goes on from CASEML010000002.1 coordinate 55,489, forward strand.
TCTTTCGCAGATTTGGGAAATTCTTGAGGATATTTCGAATATAGGCATCGAAAAAGGAGAGCGGCCGCTCTCCTTTTGAGTACATATCATCGGTTCTATATAACTGTCTTATCTTAGTCTTATCTTAATAAATTCAAGACACCCTGTGTCGCCTGGTTTGCCTGTGCAAGCATTGGCTGTCCTGCCTGCATTAAAATATTGTTCTTGGAATATGTAACCATTTCTTCTGCCATGTCTACATCACGGATACGGGATTCTGCTGTCTGTAAGTTTTCAGCCGACGTATCTAAGTTAGAAATCGTATGCTCCAATCTGTTTTGAATAGCTCCCATTTTACCTCTGGCTTCAGACACCTGCTTAATGGCTGAATCTATCTTTGAGATAGATTTGGAAGCTCCCTCCTGAGTGCTTAAGTCCACCTTGTTTCCATCTACACCAAGGGCTCTTGCACTCATGTCTCCAAGAGAAAATGACATAGTCTGTCCTTCGTTGGCACCAATCTGGAGCGTCATACCCTTAGAAGCTGTGGCACTGTCATAATTTACCTGTCCCCATAATGCATCCTCATCTCCCAAACCGGCGCCGCCAGCCAATGTAAATTCCAGCGCTGTTGCTGCCGCTGTTTGTGCAAACAAGGTATTTGGAACATCCGGTGTAGCTCCAGTTAACTCTACTGACATATCAAATCCATTTTCCTTTAAAATATCTTCAATATCTTCCGCAGTATATTCCACACCGGCGGCAAGGTGAATCGTATACTCACCGCTCTGAGTTATTGCATTGGCAGCCGAATATGTCTGTGCCGTATCAACTTCCATACTCTCTTTTCCTGCTTCTGCTGTAAAATCAACATTTATCACAATATCATTGTATTCTGCTCCATACTTGTTGGTCGTTATGGTTACACTGTTTGCTCCAACAAATTGACCAGCCGTCATGGTTGCTGTCGCCGAAGCTTTTGTGCCGTCTGCTGTTACAATTCCAGTCATACCTTGATCAGCAACGCTTAATACACTATTATTCAGTTTTAAGCTGACTTCTGCCGGTGCCCCTGTTGCCGTACTATCTTCCTGTTTTGCATTTTCTATTAACTCATCAATCTGTTCCTGCGTATAAGTTGTATTTTGTGCCAGATTCAGCGTAAGAGTCTTGCCGTCATCACTCCATATTGCTGTTTCTGTTCCTGCTTTCGTTGTTGCTGCCGCTGCTACATCTATTTTTATTCCTCCCACATTAAAAGTTAAGAAAGCCCCGTTCATGTTTGTCTGTACGCTTCCGAATAACGGACCGGCAGAGGACGCAGCAGTACTTCCGCCAAGACTTCCGTCCAACAGTTTCATAGTATTAAATTCTGTTGTTTCAGAAATTCTTGTCAGTTCTTCCTGTAGCTGGCTGATTTCCGCCTGCACTGCTTCTCTGTCATCATCTGTTTCTGTACCGTTGGCTGCCTGTACAGAAAGCTCTCTCATTCTTTGCAAAATAGCGTGTGATTCATTTAAGGCTCCTTCTGCTGTCTGAATTAAGGAAATTCCGTCTTGAGCATTGGTAGAGGCCTGATCCAGTCCGCGAATCTGTCCTCTCATTTTTTCCGAAATAGAAAGTCCCGCTGCATCATCTGCTGCTCTGTTGATTCTGTATCCTGAAGATAACTTTTCTGTGGATTTTGATAAATTTCCTGTGGAAATTCCTAACTGTCTGTTTGTGTTGGCTGCTGCCATGTTGTGCTGAATAATCATATGTTTTCCCTCCATGTAATTGAATTTGCAGAAAATCCGTTTTCTGCTGTCATTATTAAATAGTTATTTATTGCATTCTGCATTCCCCGGGTGAATAAAGGGTAGTGTCAAATACTACCTGTTTTTTTGCATCTAAATCCTTTAGAAACCTTGATTTTAAGGGAAATCTGCAATAAAAAGAGCATTGACCTCCCTTTTCTGGTATAATGTCCTCGACCAAAAATCCAAAATACCGAAAGG
>CASEML010000003.1 GCA_949289145.1 uncultured Eubacteriales bacterium
CCATGAAGATTTTCAGGAGAGGAAAGAATCATTTCAGCAATTAATCCTTCGGCAGTGGCGATGGAATTGTAGATACTGATTTCCTTCTGTTCCATAAAATCAAAATACCTGACGCCCTTATGTTCCATCAGCTCCCGAAATTCCCTGCTGATACAGCCCGCAAATACGGTCTGCCCCTTTTTCATATAGCCAATGAGTTCTTTTACATGGTAGGCAGTTTCTGACTGTATATTTAAGTTGTTTCCCTTATGCATGGGCAGGGGGAGAACAATATTTTCTGCGTTTCTTATGGCAAGTTCCATGGTCTGGGCAGCGGTCGAAAAAGTATCTCCGTCAATTACCCCAAAGTGTAAACATTTATAGTGTTTTGACAATTCTTCTAATATTAGTTTCTGGCGGATATCGCCGCCGATAATTACATATTTATAGAGATAAATAATACGCACCCCGCTAAAAATCTTCTTACTATTCTATGGGCAAAAACAAAATTGGTGCATGTACCGGGGCGGTTTATTTATTTGTTTCTAAGGGGCATCCCCTTTTTTGAAAAATCATGGAAAAGAAAAAAAAGTATGATATACTGAAAAACGTAGCAAACAGTTGAAAAACAGCACAAAGGAGAGATAAGTATGCGCAGGAAATCCTATTGGATTAAAAAGATATCTGCCATTGCATTAACAGCAGCATTGGTGGGTACAGGAATACCCATTACAACAGTTACAGTAGAGGCAGCTCAGGAAGAAATAGCCGTGGAAGCAGCCAGTGTAAACGCAGGGACAGAAAACTACGAATTAATGAGTCAGGTACAGGGAGCTTCGATTCTCCATTGTTGGAACTGGTCTTATAAAACCATAGAAGAACACATGGAATTGATTGCAGAGTGCGGTTATACGGCAGTTCAGACTTCTCCGGCACAACAGCCCAAGGATTATACATATCAGGGAAATGTGGGAAACGAAGTAGGTTATCCGGGGCTAAGTGGAAAAGGAAATTGGTGGAAATTATACCAGCCGGTAACTTTTAGCGTTTGTGATAACGGGCAGACATGGCTTGGCACCAAGGCGGAATTAGAGTCTATGTGTGCAACAGCAGAAAAGTATGGCATCAAGGTAATCGTAGATATTGTTGCTAATCATATGGGAAATATTACAGGCTGGCAGAATTCTATGTCTGATATTTCACCACAGGTGGGAGAGTATTGGGATCCGAATATGCTGACAGACCAATCCTTCTGGCATATCAATGATCTGCAGATATGGATGAGTGATGGTCGTGAGCATTTTACTCAGGGAACCATGGGTATGCCGGATTTAAATACCGCAAATAAAACGGTGCAGCGATATGTGTATGAATATCTGGATGAGCTAATTGACTGCGGTGTGGACGGTTTCCGTTTTGATGCGGCAAAGCATATTGAAACGCCGGATGATGATCCTGCTTTTGCCAGCGATTTCTGGCCCACGGTATTAAATGAAGCAAGAAGCCATTATACGTCTAAGACAGGCGGAGATTTGTTTGTATATGGAGAAATATTAAATACGGTGGGGCTTAACTTTAGTATTGATTCTTATACAAAATATATGTCAGTAACCGACAATTCTGCCGGAAATCATCTGCTGGAGGCATTCCGTAACAATAACAGCGGAAATACTGTTAATTTGAACTATGCAGCGGATAAATCTGTTTTGTGGGCGGAATCTCATGATACTTATATGAACGAAAGCTCCAGATATGCATCCGATAAATCAATTGTTCGTACTTGGGCATTAGTTGCCAATAAAAAGGATGCGTCTGCGTTATTTTTTGTGCGGCCATATTATTCCAAGGATACTTTGAATAATGACCAAGACGGTTCCGAAAGAGGAGATTTGGCGAACCAATTAGAACCAGCCATTATGGGAGAGTGTGAAACTTATGTATGGGCAAGCAAAGAAGTGGCTGCAATTAATCATTTTAATAATCGAATGAAAGATTATGGAGATAACTCTGGATCGGAGGGCAATATAGCATATTGCCAGCGGGGAGATGGCATTATTTTGGTGAATTTTGACGGTGCTGGAAGTGTGTCTCTAGGTTCTCATGGCTTAGCTGATGGTTCTTATACAGACGAGGTATCGGGAAATACCTTTACCGTGTCTGGAGGAACTATCAGCGGAACCATTACAAGTGAATATGGTATTGCAGTTTTATATAAAAATGTAAAATCAAATCCAAGTACTGTGTATCCTGTAAAAATAACTTCCAGCATTGAAGATAAATCCAATTATTATCTTGACACGATAGGGCTTACACTTACAGCTGAGAATGCAGATTCTGCAGTTTATGAAGCCTCCACTGGAGAAACCGGCACTTTTGAAGGAAGCACAAGAATTAATGTGGGCAAGGGTGTTGCAATTGGAGACAGCGTTACAGTAAAAGTAACAGGAACAAATGCCCGGGGAACCTATGAAAAGACTTTTACTTATTATAAGCAGGATTTGGATATTGATCAGTGTATTTTCTTTAGAAACAGTAAAAATTGGGTAAAAGCAAATGCCTATGTATATGGCGAAGATACAGCAGGTACAGTAACAGCAACTTTATCCGGCTGGTCTGGAGTTAGAATGTTTGAATATGAAGAAGATGCAGATGGAACCATGATTTATGCGGTGGAGATTCCGGAAATCGAAAAATACAATACAGTAAACTTCAATAACAATGTGGCAGAAATACAGACTTCTCTTGGCAGATATGGGCAGATGTACGATCCGGCAACCGGAAGCTGGACCCAGTATTTAGAACCGGGAGCAGGAAAAGCAAAGGTGACAGCTTCACTGGATTCCACTACTATTGTAAGTGAAAAATCAGTAACTTTTAGTGTAACCAATGCGGACAGTGCTACTTACTCAGTAAATGGCGGAGCAGAACAGCCGTTTACGGACAGTATCACCTTAACGGTAGGTTCAAATTTAGCAGAGGGTGAAAGCGATACTGTTAAAATTGTTGCTGTAAAAGGTGATAAGGTTACGGAACAGACTTACATCTATACTATGGGAGAGAATAAGCCTCTTTTGAACATTTCGCCGGGAACAGGAACAACATTTACCGATGTGTTAGATGTAGAATTGTCAGCAGATAACGTAGTGGAAGCTTCCTATCAGATAAACGATGGGACTGTTCAATCTTTTTCAGGAACCAAAACAATTGTCATTGGTGAAGATTGTGAAGCCGGTGATTCGGTGGAGATCACTTTATATGGTAAGAGCAGCAATGGCAGGGAAGCTACTGTGAAGGCGGTTTTTGTAAAGACGGCAGAGAGTGAACATTATTATGTTTTCTATAAGAATACCTCCGGTTGGTCAAATGTGAATGCTTACATTTGGAACAACAGTACACAGGAAAATATGGCGGATTGGCCGGGAACTCAAATGACAGTTTATGATCAGCAAGATAATATTTACATGATAGATTTAGGAACGGAAGCTTCCTATGACCGTATTATATTCAGTAATAGCGGGGCTTCGCAGTCAGCAGATCTGGTATTGGGAAGTGCAGGGCAGTTGTATGATGCTTCCACAGGTACCTGGAGTGACTATTATGTGACAAATACGCCGACAATCTCCACAACTCTGGAATCTGGTATTATTACAGAATCCACTCAGGTGACGTTTACGGTAGAGGATGCCCTTCAGGCAACTTATAAAGTTGGCAGTTCAGAGGCAGTTTCTTTTGAAAAGCAAGTAACTCTTACGGTAGGAGAAGGTCTGGCAGATGGTGAAACACAGACTATAGTAATAAAAGCGTTGAACGGAGATAAGGCAGCTATTAAGGTATATACTTATGAAATGAAATCGACAGTGGCACCATCTCCAAGTATAACTCCAGAGACTAGTGTAACACCGATACCAACAGTAACAGAAATGCCAGAAAGCAGTATAACGCCGGAGCCAACAGTAACAGAAATGCCGGAAAGCAGCGTAACGCCGATTCCCACAGTGACAAATCCACCGGAAAGCAGCGTAACGCCGATTCCCACAGTGACGAATCCACCGGAAAGCAGTGTAACGACGATTCCAACGGTGACGAATCCGCCGGAAAGCAGCGTAACGCCGATTCCCACAGTGACAAATCCACCGGAAAGTAGTGCAACACCGATTCCCACAGTGACGAATCCACCGGAAAGTAGTGTAACACCGGTTCCCACAGTAACAGATATTCCGGTAAGATTAACCGCAACACCGAAGCCGACAGCTGCGGCAGAACCAACCAAAGGAAGTGCAATTACCACAAAACCGGATCAGGAAGGGGAAATTGCTGGCACCCTGATACCAAAAGGCGATTATGTTTTAGACGAAAAAGCAGGCGCACTTTATATGGTGACCAAGTCTTCGGTTAAGAATGGCACAGTAGAGTATCAAGAGCCGATGGATGGGGTAAAAGGAACAGTAAAGATTCCGGCAGCTATCACTGTGGATGGAATAACCTATAAGGTAACTGCCATTGCAGCTAATGCTTTTAAGAACAATAAAAAGGTTACAAAGGTTATCATAGGAAGCAATGTGAAAACTATAGGAAAAAATGCATTTAGTGGATGCAGTAAGTTAAAAACAGTCAGCATGGGAAAAAATGTAGCAACCATATCTGACAAGGCATTTTATAAATGTACTGCACTAACTAAGATAACCATTCCTTCTAAGGTTAATAAGATTGGTAAGAGTGCGTTTTATGGATGTAAGAAGTTAAAGACTATTACCATTAAGACTACCAAGTTGACCAAGAAAAAGGTAGGAACCAAGGCTTTTAAAGGCATTTATTCCAAGGCAGCAATCAAGGTGCCCAAGAGCAAATTGAAATCTTATAAGACAATGTTAAAGTCTAAAGGTTTGGGATCAAAGGTAACCATTAAGAAATAAGAATAAAGCAGTTATGAACTTTGAGGCTCATAACTGCTTTTCTATAGTTTATTATAGATGAAACGGAGAAAAATACATTAGGAATAGAAAGCAAGGAAAAGATATGGTATAATTTGAGAAAGAAATGAGGGATAAGATGGATATTAACAGTGTAATTGCAGGATTAGATAATTTATTTGCAGAAAAGAAAATGAAAGAGGTAGAATCCTACCTAAATGAACATTTAGATAAAGCCAAAGAAGAAAAAGACTACGGAGCTGTACTTACCATTCTCAACGAGCAGATTGGTTACTACCGCAGTATCAGCCGTAAGGCAGATTCACTTAAAGCTTTTCAAGAAGCAAAAGAATATATTAAAATTATGCAGCTTCAGGGTACGGAGCATGAAGCAACTACTTTGTTAAATGGTGCGACTGCTCTGCGGGCAGCCCAAAAGTATCAGGAGGCTATGAGAGAGTATATTCGCGTAGAGGAAATCTACCAAAATACCATAGACAGTAAGGACTACAGATTTGCAGGATTGTATAATAATATGAGTTTGTTGTACTCTGCTTTGGAACAATATAGGGAAGCCATAGAAAAGTTACGGCAGGCACTTCAAGTATTGCAGACGTTGAAACATTCGGAAATTGAACAGGCGATTACGTATACTAATATTGCATTAAATTACAGTAAGCTTAGTCAAAAAGAAGAAATGAATACTGCGTTAAATGCAGCCTTGAAGTTGTTTGAGGAGTATGCAGACAATAAAGATGCCCATTATGCAGCGGCATTGTCTGGACTGGCAGCAGCCTATTTTGAAATGGGCGATTTCATAAAAGCGGCCAAGACCTATAGAAAAGTATGCGAAGATATACGTTCCTATTTTGGGGAAAATATATCGTATGCAGTCAGTCTGGAGAATTTAGCGGTGGTTTACCGGGCTATGGGCGATTTGGAGCAGGCTGAGATTTTAGTGAGACAGGCAGAACGTATCAGGAGGGAATTGCAGTGAAGGGGTTAGAATTGGCAGAAAAATATTTCGAAGAAGTGGGAAGACCAATGCTGTTAGAAAAGTACCCCCAGTATTATGAGCGAATGGCAGTGGGGCTGGCTGGGCAAGGCTCAGAATGTTTTGGCTTTGACGATGAGATATCCACAGATCACGATTTTGGTCCGGCTTTTTGTATCTGGCTTAATGAGCAGGATTTTCAAGAGGTGGGGGTTAAGATGAATATGGATTATGACCTGCTTCCGAAGGAATTTATGGGAGTGCCGGCAAGAATTGTATCTGCTAATGGGGGCGGCAGGGTAGGTGTTCATGAAATTGGTGCATTTTACCAGAATTTTATCGGCTGCCGGAAGGTTCCGGAAAGTTTGTTGGAATGGTTATATATTCCGGAAGGCTATTTGGCGACAGCCACCAATGGGAAAGTTTTTGTGGATAATTTAGGGGAATTTACCGCTATCCGTGAAAAACTTTTGGAATTTTATCCGGAAGATATTAGAAAGAAAAAGATCGCGGCAAGGGCAGCGGTTATGGCCCAGTCGGGACAGTATAATTATGCAAGGCTGATGAAGCGGGGGGAATATGTGGGAGCTTCTTTGGCATTATCGGAATTTATCAAAAACACTATTTCTATGGTGCATTTGCTGAATAAAAGGTATATGCCTTTTTATAAATGGTCTTATCGAAGCATGACCACATTACCAAAGCTTAAGGAAGTACAGGAGAAGATAAATACACTTGCCACAATGGAATTTCAGAAAGAGGCATGGCAGGGGGTAGGCAAGAATGATTATCTTTATGAATTGAACAGCAATGACCGAAAGGTAGTATTGATTGAAGAAATTTGTGCCATGGTGGTTACGGAACTGCGGGCGCAGAATTTAACAAGAAGACAGGATGTATTTTTAGAGAATCATACTATGGAAATCATGTCCTGTATACAGGATGAAACCATACGTGCACGTCATGTGATGGAAGGGTGAACAAGGATCATAGATTTTAAATTTTCCGCGCAACTTGTTGGATGTGGTATCATAATATAAAAACTCAGAGAAAGGAAATAATTATGGAAGAATTAATACAGAAAATTATCCAAGTAGAATGGAATCAGTTTCAGATGGTGAAAAATGAAGGGGGGCGTGCTGCCTGTCAGGATGATTGGAATACATTCCAGATCATGAGAGAAAGTCAATTTATTAACTGGCCTTTCGAAGTACTTGAAAGCTATGCAAAAGACCTGATGGCAGCCATGGATCATAACTGGAATTTGATTTTTGAAAAATATACAAGAATGATGAAAAGTACTGCGCCGGAAAAATATAAGGAATTAGAGCATATGTTACCGCCACTTAATGAAGAACGGATTCAGCGTATGGAGAAAACTATTGATATTCAGATAAAATGGCTGGAGGAATTTGCTGCAAAGTATCCAAATTTAATGAGTGAAGCAAGATATATTCATACTTATGAGGATAGCGAGTATGAAACTTCTTCAGAAACTTATCTGAGAGGGGAATTAGCTTCCTATTCTGAAGAAACAGAAAAACTGTATGATGTTTTTGTGGAAAAACTTTTGGCAGAAGGAAAGAATCTTATAGAGATGACTTATGAGCATATGGTAAAAAAATATGGTTATCAATCTATTGAGGATGCAGAAAAGAAAATGCGGAAATAAGAGGGCACATTATGGAGTGGAATCAATTATTATCAGGGGAACGTATTCGTCAGTATACCCACAAAAACGAGAAAGATTACCGTAGTGAGTTTGAAAAGGACTATCACCGGATCATTGTCAGTGCTTCATTTCGAAGACTTCAGGATAAAACCCAAGTATTTCCGCTGGATAAAAGTGACTTTATCCGTACCAGACTGACCCACTCTATGGAAGTGTCGTCCATTGGAAAATCTTTTGGGAAGGCAGTGTATCATCGCATCAAAGAGCATGATCCCAATGCACAGATAGAGGAAAAACAAGCAGTGGAAATTGGTGATATACTGCTAAGTGCCGGATTGATCCACGACATTGGCAATCCACCATTTGGACACTTTGGAGAAAATGTAATCAGAGAATGGTTTCGAAATCATCTGACAGACCAAGGAATTACTTATAAAGGAAAGCCTGTGGTTTCCTATCTAAAGCCGCAGATGAAAGCAGATTTCCTGAATTTTGAAGGAAATGCACAGGCACTCCGGGTGGTGACGAAACTGCATAGCTTGGTGGATGCTAAGGGGATGAATCTTACCAAAGGGATTTTAAATACTATTATTAAATATCCCATATCTTCTCTGGAGATTAACAAGAAAAGCGACGATATCAAATACAAGAAAATGGGTTATTTCTATGCAGAAAGAGAAGTGTTTCAAGAAATTACAAAGGGAACCGGAGCAGGAAACAACCGTTATCCGCTGACTTATTTACTGGAGGCATCAGATGACATTGCTTATAAAACTGCTGATATAGAGGACGGATATAAAAAAGGCAGAATTAGCTTTGCGAAACTTAAGTCTGAGTTGAAAAATAACAAATATACGGAGCATCGAGGTGAAGATGAATATAAATTTCTGGAAACTGCCATCAAAGAATTGGAAATTCGTTATGATAAAGGCGTTCAGCGCAATTACCATAATGCGGAAATGTACGCGGTACAAAACTGGGTAATCGGTGTACAGCGTATGTTGATTGAAGCGGCTACTTGCTCTTTTTCTAAACATTACGATGAAATTATGGCAGGAAAATATACGAAAGATTTATTCGAGGGAACTCAGGCCTACTATCTGGCAAAAACCTTAGGAGATATTTCCTATGAACAAGTATTTCGTAGTAAAGAAATTCTGAAGCTGGAGGCAGCGTCCTGCAAGATATTAACATTTCTGCTGGATAATTTTGTAGATGCGGCATTGGTTTATGATACCGACCAGCCCAAAACACAGTTGCAGGATAAATTGATGGATTTGATATCCGATACTTATAAGTACATATATCGTGTATATGCAGAAGGAAAATCAGAGGGAGAGAAGCTGTATCTTCGTCTGCTGCTGGTAACTGATTTTATATCAGGCATGACGGATCATTATGCAAAAACATTGTATCAGGAATTAAACGGAATTTACTAGAATGTTACAGTTGAAAATTAGAAAAGAAATGGAAAAGCAGAGGAAAAATGAATGGCAACAATAAGCCTATGTATGATAGTAAAAAATGAAGAACTTGTGCTAGGTCGGTGTTTAGACTGCATAAAAGACCTTATGGATGAAATTATCATTGTGGATACCGGTTCCACAGACGCAACTAAGAGGATTGCCTATAAATATACTGACAAAGTATATGATTATCAGTGGCGGGATGATTTTGCAGCAGCAAGAAATTATTCCTTCTCCAAGGCAACCATGGACTATATCTATGTGGCAGATGCAGATGAGATTATCGATGAAGAAAACCAGAAGAGATTTCGCAATTTAAAAGCGGCACTGCTTCCGCAGGTAGAAATTGTACAGATGAAATACTGTAATCAGTTAGAATACGGCAGTGTGTATAATTTTGACTGTGAATATCGCGGAAAGTTATATAAAAGACTTCGAACCTTCCAATGGGTTGATCCCATCCATGAGACGGTGAATTTAGATCCTATTGTATTTGATTCGGATATTGAGATTATACATAAGCCCTTAGAAAGTCATGACCGCAGAGATTTTGCCAATTTTGAAAAGCTGGTAAACCGTGGGGAAGTACTCTCTAAAAAGCTGTTTATCATGTATGCTAAGGAGCTGATGATTGCCGGAAATCAGCAGGATTTTGCCAAGGCAGTGCCGCTGTTTCAAAGGGCATTGCAGGAAGAAAGAAGTGCAGAAGAATATAAGGCGGCAGACTGTGTGTTAGCTAAGGCGGCACAATATGCGGGAGATACAGAATCTTTTTTTACCGCATGTTTGAAAGAAGTGGCAGACAATCCGCCGGCGGAAATCTGTACTATGCTGGGAGAATACTACCAGAACCGAGAAAATTATCAGGAGGCAGTTCTATGGTATTACAATGCCATTCATGAGCAGGAATGTGCTTTAAATATAAAGTATGCAGTTGTGTTTCCTATTACTGGGATTATAGATTGTTATGAAAAACTGGGAAACTGGGAAATGGTATTACAGTACCGTGAAATGTTGAAGAATTAGCAGTTGATTGTGAAAACTATACAAAAAAGTCGCCGAAAAATTTCTGTTTTTTAAGTGCAAAGTACTAAAAAACTTTGATGACTTTTTCGAAATAGTGGTATATACTTTAAAGTAAGGAAAGGTTTACATAAGGATGATAAAATTTGACACACACGGATAAGTTTCACGTTGTAACTGTGAAAGAGTTTGTTAAGGTGTTGCCATTAAGAAAGGGGGAATCTTTATGGCAGGAATCAGTAGTCTGTATATGAATGTATACAATAGTTATATGACTTCGTATCATACCAAGTCGTTGACACGTTATGACACACATAAAAAAAGCGAACTAAAGAGTATTTATAATGCCATTGTAAAATTGAATAAGGAATCGCCTCTTTATAAGGTTAATTTTTCGCAGCAGACTCAGGAGTATGCGGTAGAGTTAAAAGAAGGCGCCCGTGGTCTGAAAAATGTAATCAGTGATTTAACCAATGGCAACACAGAACAGATTTTTAATAAAAAAGCTGTTTTTTCAGATAATGATCAGATAGTTACAGCCAAGTATATCGGCAATGATGAGAGTAATGATTTCCTGATAGAAGATTTTTCGGTGGAAGTGCATAAGCTAGCTACGCCTCAAACAAATCTAGGGAAGTATCTTCCATCTGCTTACCGCCAGTTAGAAAGCGGGACCTATGCTTTTAATGTAGAGGTAAATGGACTGGATTATGAATTCCAGTTTGGCGTCGGGGATGAAGATACCAATATTAATGTACAGAATAAGCTGGCACGCCTTATTAATAATTCCAATATTGGGCTGCAGGCTGAGGTGATGGCAGAAGGGGGGCAATCTGCGTTGCAGATCACTTCCGTAGAGACAGGAAAGAAGGCGGAAGATGGTTTGATTTTCCATATTACGGATATTCCAGACGGCAGCTATGGTGTGGTAGCCAAGTTTGCTTTGAACAATGTGGAAAAATTTCCCGAGGACTCCTCTTTTGCCATTAATGGTAAGGAAAAGACCACTCATTCGAATACTTTTGTGGCGGGAAAAGTGTTTGAAATTACATTGAACGGTGTCAGTGCCACAGGTAATCCTTCTAAGATTGGATTTAAAACAGATACGGAGGCTATCACAGAGCATATTGAAACTTTTGTTACAGAGTATAACTCTTTCCTTGAGACAGTCAGAAGTTATTCTGATGTGGAGCCAAGAAGTGAAAAATTAATTCGGGAATATACCGGTGTCGCCAGAGAGTATATAAATGATTTAGAAGCTATTGGCTTGGAAATTATGAGCGACGGCAGCATCAGCATTGATAAATCCCTGCTCTCCGAGGCAACAAAGGATGAGGAAACCTACAATGAAACATTGAAAGGAATCAATGGATTTAAAAATGGGATTTTGCGCAAAGTCAATCAGGCACTGCTTGATCCTATGGAATATGTGGATAAGGTAGTGTTAAATTACAAGAATCCAGGTAAAAATTTTGTAAATCCATATGTGACTTCCATGTACAGCGGGATGATGTTTAATAGTTATTGTTAAACTATGTCAGTAATATAGTGAATATAGAAGATAAAAAGCCAGTGTGATAACCTGAGTTTTCTGGGTTACAGCATTGGTTTTTTTGAATTTCGTATTTATTTTTATAAATATGTATTGACTATTCTTATTGGCAAATGTAAACTTAATAACATGGAATGGGTTAACAATTTGCGGAATTAAAAAGGCTAAAGGAAAGCGAGGGAAACGATGATTGCATTAGCGGAAAAGATTATTCATGGGCATCGCCTTACCAAGGAAGAGGATTATTCTATTTTTTTAACAGCAGATTTAGAAGAACTTTGCACAGGTGCAGATAAAATCCGTGAAAAATTATGCGGCAGTAAAGTGGAACTGTGCAGTATCATTAATGGACGCGGAGGACGCTGCAGTGAAGACTGTAAGTTTTGTGCCCAGTCTGCACATCATAATACTAATTGCGAAGAATATGGCTTTCTGCAGCAGAAGACATTTATGGAGGGATGCGCTCGTGCATCAGAACAAGGTGTAAGCCGTTATTCTATTGTGACAGCAGGGCGGGCGATAGTGTCAAGTGACCTATGAAAAAAATAGCTAAAGAAAAAAGGCTAAATTGAACCTTGAAAATATGTAAATATTAAAGATTGTGGCTACGGACGCCACCCTTGACAGCACAACAAGAACTGCTGGGAGTCGATTACCG
>CASEML010000004.1 GCA_949289145.1 uncultured Eubacteriales bacterium
ATAGAAAATGGTTTATTAAAGTACGCTTTTTTTGCAGAATGGTAGACTAAATCAGAACTTTTTCTTGAAATTAACCGTAAAAACAGTAAAAAGGAGGCTGTCGCTTCACGATTTTTCAATCGTTAATGCGACAGCCCCATATTTTTGTATTAATTATAACTGCTCCTCTTTTTTACAAGCAGCCAACTTAAAATAGCAGCCAGTATTCCATAAGATAACACAACGAAAACAGCTTTTCCTAAACTATTCAAACTACTTTGACTACAAGAAACAGCTCCATAAAAATTATAAGTTCTTTTTTCTATAAACAGGAATGCATTTCCCAAATCAAATTGTCCCAAAAATTTAGGAAGCATTGGAAATACTACTATAATGACCGTTCCTGCAAATGCATTCTTAAATAGTATCCCCAAAAATGCTCCAAGCAACGAATAAACTACCGCCATTATAAAAGTTTCAAGAAGCATTATAATCAAAATACTTTTCTCATATGTAATATAATTTGAAGCGTAAGCTATTTCACTTCCAGAGGACACCCTATTCCATAAGATAACTCCCATGATCTTGGCAAACAAAAAATAAACTGTAATTATCAAAGCATCTAAAATAAGAAGAGCCGTTAATTTTCCTACAATATATTTTCCTTTTCCATTTCTGCCAACTTTATGCTTTACAGATTTGTTTTTATAGTCTATTGCGGTAAACATGATGCCTAACACACCGAATACTAAACTAAAAAATAAGCCCGCCCCTTCGCTCGCCAATTCTAAAGAATATTCCGGTTGCGAAGAATATAATGCTTGCTGCAAAACTGCATAATCATAATTTATGGCATCGTCTGTCATTCCGGAGGTTGCTGAATTTAGATTTTTTTGGAGTACAATCTCTCGTTCCATATCTGGTACTGCTTCCAAACCAGATTCCTGATAAAATTCCACCGTATGCAGATATACGCCATAGGCCTCCTTATAAAAAGAATGCTGCATATAAAAAATCAACAGCACCGTTCCTAAAGCCACCAAGATAAAGCCAAACACAATTTTACTGTACCAAGCCAACTTTAATTCATCCACGATACAATTCTTCTTCATATATTTCCTCCAACTGATGCCCAGAATTTTGAAAATCCTTTTCCAGTGTCTTCATCGAACCGTTCTTTATTACAACCATCTCTTCAATTAAATCATTATAAAATTCAAACTGGTGCCCCATTAGAACTATCGTTGCATTTTTTGCTAATTCACGAATATATTTTTTTAGGTATACCATGGTTTCATAATCCAATCCATTAGATACCTCATCCATAACAACAATTTGCGGCTCTAATATTTCTACCAGTATTAATGAAAGTTTTTTTCTCTGCCCATAGGAATAACTCTTCACTTTTCTTTTTAGAATTTCCTTTCCTAAATACTTCTGTGCAATTTCTAAAATCTCCCTTTGTGATTTCAGTCCTTCCGAAAATACATACAAATTATTCAGCCCCGTCATGCTATCATAAAAAGGAAATTCATCCCAGATAGCCAAAATTCTCTTTTTTTCCTCATTCTCCGAAACACCTAAATCATACTGAATTTCTCCTGCATAGTCTTCAAGTTCCAGCATACATTTCACAAGTGTAGTTTTACCGGCACCGTTTTTTCCCATTATAAAGGTTATTTTATTATCCGCTATTTCAAGATTTACATCTTTTAAGATTGCCTGATTGTTATAATATTTTGCAAAATTTACAAACTTAATCATTTTTCTCCTCGATTAATTATCCCATGTAATTGTGTAGCTCCCATTAGGCTTTAAATTCATAACATCATTAAACTTAATAGTATATCCTAGCTTATGTCCATTATATTCAGCTCCCACTAGAAAACCAACTTTACAAAGTATCCTATACATGCTACCATTTGACGTCTTCATCTTTGACAACCCATATGTCTTTACACAAATTCCACTTTTACTCTGATACCCTGACCAAGATACATTCTTTCCTTTTTTCACATTCCAGTTTACAGTATTTTTAGTATACGCAATATACTGTTTCCCCCTACTTGACCATCCCTGATAGGTATAGGTCGTTGCCGCTTTTGTATCCATGGACGGCAAAAGCCCAAACATTATAACTCCCACCATTAAACAAATAAGTTTCTTAGAATTTTTCATGTTACATGCCTCCTATTTTTTATTACAATTTTAGTTCCTCCTGAGTGCCAGTTCCTAAATTTATTCCATTCGGAATATATACCCAGCATAATCCTCCCCCTTTCTTATTCATTTAACTTTATTTCATACCTATTTTCAATCCCCTTTCTGAATAAACGGTTATTTGATGTAACAAACGGTCAGAAAAAGCCAATACTATCTTCTTACCGGCTCAATTAATCATTTCAACCCCTCCGTTCTCAGCTTATCTTATCTCCAATATAACCATAACATTAAAAGACTCTTTTCCGTTTTCAAAGAATATCTGTCCACTTTATATCCACATGAATAAAGCGATTTTGTTTGTCTACATTATTACAGGAGTCTACTCCATTAGATAACAATTTAGTAAATATAGTACATAAATCAAAATCGGTTACATACATTTCAGTCAGACATTGTCCGCAAATTTCCCACTGTATATGCTCCACATTTTTCTGATTTATGTAAGATGTAAGTACTTCATCCACTGCCGCATTATTCACTCAAACCACTTGCAAAATATTATCCCTCATATGTGTTTGAAAAAGCTATACATATTCCTTCACTTTTGCATACTGCCCCATCGAAAGATAAGCATTCACTACATTCATATGGTCATTCATGTCATGATGAATTTTTCTAATTTCTCTAAAATATTGCTTAATTAACTCTAAATATTCTTTAAACATCTGAAGATACTCGTCTTTTCGCCGATTTTCTTCCTTATATTTTTTTCATACCATTTATATAAACTACATAAAAGGTGGCTGCTAAAATAATAACTGCAATGCTTAATATAATTTTTATAGATAGTTTTTCTAATAATAATATGGTCATACATCTTGTTTCTCTCAGTGTTCTACTATAAATCACATTTATTCCTTCCACCATCAAAAATCTTTTGAGCATTTTTTGGTTACGTTTAATATATGTTCTGTCCATGCAATTATATACATAACGTTTTATGAGGATTATACACATGCAATAACACATTAAAATTATTGCATGTGAGCTATAATTCCATTTTCTCATCTCCAAAGCTTCCCATAAAAAAATAACACCACTAAAAATATTTCGTTTTCCTCTACCTTGATAAATTTATGCACAAAATAAGCCAACTACAATAAATAATATTTCAAGCACTGATAAACTTCTCCCAAGGTAAATAATAAAAATATCATTCATTTTATCTTGCCACCTTTAAGAGGTATCTATCATATGCCATTTTTACCTGTTCCTTCTTTCTTCTTGCTAGAGATAAAATTTCACCATTTTTCATTTCCACATCATCCGACACTTTTTTCACATTACGAAGATTTAAAACAATACTTCTATGACACCTAACAAAGTCCTTCTTCAACAACTGTGTTTCTATCTCTCCCAAACACTGATTGCAAAATATTCTGCTTGTATGAGTTATAGCATAACAATACCTTCCATCTGCCCGAAAATATAATATGTCATTTGCCAATAAGGTTCTCCAACCGTCTGCCCCCTGTATAGTCACATACACTTCCATATTTTCCAACATTCTATCTATATACTTTTCTAATTTGTATTTATCTACAGGTTTTGTCAGAAATCCATACACATTCTTTCCAAAAGCCTCGCTCATCATTTCTACATGACTGCTTAGAAACAATATTTTTATATTTTCATTCCGTTTTTCCAACTGTTCCTTCAAACTGATTCCTGACATTTCTTTCATTTCTACATCAAGTAACAACAGGTCTGTTTTTCCCATATTTTTTTAACCATAATACTACCGAATCATATTCCAACACTCTACAATCTATCTTCTTTTTATCACAATAGGTTTCTACTGCTTTTCTTATTTGATAGCGAAACATAACATCATCATCGCAAACTGCTATTGATATACACATTTGTAAATAAAATCCCTTCTACTCTTTATTTTTAAATTTTAAAGATTGTATTTCAAATCTTTTCTTTTATTTAATTAATTTGTTTTATATTTTACATTATTCGTAATTATATGTCAATTTTTTTATAAATCATTAAATATTGTCCAAATACATTGTATTGTTATCATTTTTTTCTTAGTATACATGTTATTTTTTCTCTAATAACACTGTCTTTTACAGTATTTATATTATATCATGCTCCTTAAGCCGCAACAATTCACTTCTAAAGAAGCTATTAAAAAAGGGCAGAGATAAAACTCTGCCCTCAAAAAGCTTTTTCATCTAATAACGCCGTAAACTGCAAACGATTTTTCACCTTTGTTTTTGCATAAATATTTTATAAATGTTCCTTGACCGTAGACTCGCTGATTACCAAGGCTTCACTAATCTGTGCATTAGTTCTGCCTTGTAAAATATACTGTGAAACCTCCTTTTCTTTGGCTGTGAGACCATATTCACCTGCAAGCTTGTCAAGCTTCTTCTGCTTATCCAAAGCCTGCTCTTTTCTTCCGCTTATCAATTTATAAGAAATATTAGTTAAATGCTCCTTTAACACATCAAATATATACATATCCTTATCCGAAAAATCCCCCAGCTCACCACTTTGAAACAAATTAATAATTCCAAAATCTTAGAATCCTTCGTCAATAAAATACCTGCTCCGTACGGAATATTATTGGGACGTAAAAACTCTCTAAAAAACTCTGTCTTTTTCCGCACGCTGTCTTCCAAAATATCTGTATCACGGTAAGTCATTGTTTCATAAAACAAATTAAAGGTATATTTCAAATAATCCTTTTCATAGTAATCTTCCATATAATTTTGAAAAGTTTATTGTTCCATTCCCAAAAATGCTAAACGGTCCACATCAATTCCGTTTTCTTCATTAAATAATACAAAATATCCCTTTGTATACGGAATAAGCATCCGAAACACCTTCAAAGTTTTTTCTTGAAACTCCTTTTCCTGCTCCATGGCATACAACCCCAACAGCACTCGGTTAATCGCCAGCCATTCCGATTCCTTTAACACATCCATTTCTTACACCACCCGATATAAAATGCAGCACTGATAATATATTATCTGGTGCTGCACCGCTATTTTTATTTTAGATTGTACTTTACTTAGGGGTATCTGTCAATGAATTTGGACTTGTTTTGATACTAATACAGATATGCCTCCCTGTTTAACATTCCGCCTTTTTCTTTATCAAAATCAATTCCACCACCAAAATAATCAATGCTATACTATACCCTATTAATTGACTTATAGGAGTTATGAAAGTAATTATAAGAACCGCCAAAGAAAGCATATTAGATAATCTATGATAAGTATTCCATTTTTCCACTAACTTTTTTCTATTTGTAAGCCAAAAGATAATTCCATAAATAACGATAGGTATCAAATACATAATTATGATTAACAGCATTTTCTAATCCTCCCCTATTTTTAATAGATTGATAATTAATCAAGGCAAAAAACAAGGAGAAGTCTGGTCGATAAACCTACAACTTCTCCTTACTATATACTATGACGTTAAGTTTTAAATTATTTTAATGTAACCTTAGCACCTTCAGCTTCTAATTTAGCTTTGATGTCCTCAGCTTCTGCCTTTTCAGCACCTTCTTTTAACATCTTAGGAGCTCCGTCTACTACTTCTTTAGCTTCTTTTAAGCCTAATCCAGTAACTTCACGAACTACTTTGATAACCTTAACTTTGTTAGGACCAACTTCTGTTAATTCTACATTGAAGTCTGTCTTTTCTTCGCCTGCTGCTGCACCGTCTCCGCCTGCTGCTGCCACTACAACACCTGCTGCTGCGGATACACCAAATTCTTCTTCACAAGCTTTTACTAAATCATTTAATTCTAATACAGTTAATTCTTTAATTGCTGCAATAAATTCTTCTGTTGTTAATTTTGCCATTTTATTTTACCTCCAATAATTAGTAGTTATTATTTTCTTTTTCATACTATCGGCCAACAATAGAAAACGCATTCTGCGAACCTTCTATTATCATGCATTAAGCTTCTGCGCCCTTAGATTCTGCGATCTGATTAAGCACACGAGCAAGATTGCTGATAGGTGACTGCATACTTCCAAGCAATTTGGAAAGTAATTCTTCTCTTGACGGAACTTTTGCAAGAGCCTGAATTCCAGCGGTGTCGTATAAGTTTCCTTCTACAACACCTGCTTTTAACTCAAGAGCCGGTGCATTCTTAGCGAAATTGCTGAGAATTCTTGCCGGTGCAGTTGCATCTTCTTTTGAAATTGCAATTGCGTTTGGTCCTTCTAAATATGAAGCTAATGGTTCAAATTCAGTTCCCTTGAATGCAAAGTTCATCATTGTGTTTTTGTAAACCTTGTAGATTACACCAGCTTCTCTTAACTGCTTACGAAGTTCTGTAT
The DNA here is from genome assembly GCA_949289145.1 of uncultured Eubacteriales bacterium. Classification (GTDB taxonomy): domain Bacteria; phylum Bacillota; class Clostridia; order Lachnospirales; family Lachnospiraceae; genus RUG11237. Next base: position 6,513 of record CASEML010000004.1, read on the forward strand.
CCTGTTCCACAGTAAGTCCACGATAGTCAACTAAAACAACGCCCTGAGCATCTTTGATGTTTTCAGCGATTTCTTCTACGATAGGTTTTTTCATTTCAACTTTTGCCATGAATCGTACACCTCCTTAATTTATTTTCTGCCGTGCTATTTTATTCGAGCATGTCCAGTGGATTCACTACTCGTACAAAAATGCCTCCCGCCGAAACGAGAGGCATAAATATTCTATCAAATTAATGTTAGAAATTTCATCCTCGGTAGGCGTTTTCATCTTATACCTTACGGCACCTACTGTCTACGGCAGCGTTGTATTCACAACTTGTGATATTATATCACTCTATATATGGATTGTCAATCTTTATTTATACAAACTTTGCTGTACTAACCTTTACACCAGGTCCCATGGTTGGAGCAAGTGTAATGCTCTTTAAATACTGTCCCTTTAATGAGCTTGGTTTTGCCTTATTGATCGCATCCATCAGCGTCTGGAAGTTGTCCGCTAACTGTTCTTCTGTGAAAGAAGCTTTACCAATTGGCACATGGATAATATTTGTCTTATCAAGACGATATTCAATCTTACCCGCTTTGATATCCTGAACAGCTTTTGTTACGTCCATTGTTACTGTGCCGGCTTTTGGGTTTGGCATTAAGCCTTTTGGTCCAAGTACACGTCCTAAACGACCAACAACACCCATCATATCCGGTGTAGCAACTACAACGTCAAAGTCGAACCAGCCTTCGTTCTGAATCTTTGGAATTAATTCTTCTCCACCAACAAATTCAGCCCCTGCTGCTGTAGCTTCGTCAGCCTTAGCACCCTTAGCGAATACTAATACACGAACTGACTTACCTGTACCATGTGGTAATACAACAGCTCCACGAATCTGCTGTTCAGCGTGACGTCCGTCACAACCTGTTCTGATATGAGCTTCGATTGTTTCATCAAATTTTGCAACAGCATTTTTCTTTACGATGCTAATCGCATCTGCTGTTTCATACTGTACTGTGCGGTCAACATTCTTTGCCGCCTCAACGTATTTTTTTCCTCTTTTCATTCTAATTAACCTCCTAGTGGTAATAACGGGGATTGCCCTCCCACGAAATTCCGATTCATTCCTATACAATAGAACAGTAATTATTCTACTACTGTAACACCCATACTCTTGCAGGTACCCTCGATCATGCTCATAGCTGCTTCGATGCTTGCTGCATTTAAGTCTGGCATTTTAGTTTCAGCGATTTCTTTAATCTGAGCTTTTGTAATCGTTGCAACTTTATTCTTGTTTGGAACTCCGGAACCTGACTTAATCTTACATGCTTTCTTAATTAATACTGGAGCTGGTGGAGTCTTTGTAACGAAGCTGAAGCTTCTGTCTGCGTAAACAGTAATAACTACAGGAATGATCAAATCTCCCTTGTCTGCTGTTCTTGCATTAAACTCTTTTGTAAACTGAACGATGTTAACTCCGTGCTGACCAAGTGCTGGACCAACTGGTGGAGCTGGTGTTGCCTTTCCAGCAGGAATCTGTAATTTAATATAACCTTCTACTTTTTTTGCCATTTTCGGCACCTCCTAAATCTGTGGTATTGGCGGGAAATCCCTCCCACGCATATTATTGAAAAATAATATGTTTTGTTACATCTTCTTGATTTCTGTGAAACTTATTTCTACTGGTGTTTCACGACCAAATAAGTCAACGTTAATTGTGACAATCTGTTTACCGTAATTCATGCTCTGGATAACTCCAACCGTATCCTTCCACACACCAGCAATAACAGCAACTGTATCGCCTTCTGCAAAATCTACAACTACGTCTTCTGCCTTAATTCCCAACGGACGCATTTCTGCTTCAGTCAACGGCACCGGCTTGGAACCCGGACCCACAAAACCTGTTACGCCACGAGTATTTCGAACAACATACCATGTATCGTCATTCATAACCATGTTAATCAAAACATATCCCGGAAACATTTTCTTAGAAACCTGTTTCTTGGCACCATTTTTTACCTCAACAACGTCCTGCATTGGAACTCTTACTTCCAATATCTGTTCTTCAAGGTGTCTGTTTTCAATTGTTTTTTCAATGTTGGCCTTTACCTTATTCTCATAACCGGAATAAGTGTGAACAACATACCAGTTTGCTTCTGCCATTACAATTCACCTATGTCCTTATTTTACTAAGAAATCTACACCGTACTGGATCACTACATCCAATGCGCTGATTATTACACCTAAAACAACCGATATTGCTAAAACAGCTGTTGTCTGCTTAATCAGTGTGTTCTTATCCGGCCAAATAATTTTCTTAAATTCAGCCTTCAGATCGGTAAACTTGCTCTTCTTTTTAGAAGTCTTTTCGTTACTAGTTTCTCCCATCTTCTCACTCCTTTAAGCAACTTATTTTGTTTCTTTGTGTAATGTGTGTGATCTACAGAATCTACAGTATTTCTTTGTTTCCATTCTGTCTGGATGCGTCTTCTTATCCTTAGTCATGTTGTAATTACGTTGCTTACATTCCGTACATGCCAATGTAATTTTTGTGCGCACAACTTCCACCTCCGCTTTAATTCATTTTGTTTTTTGCTTTTAGCCTTTTTCCTATTTTTAGGCATAAAAAAAAGACCTAACTTCCATGTCGCTCCTCAATGATAGCATAGTTAGGTCTTTCCGTCAACTGTTTTTTAGACAATCCCTTCCCTTTTAAAACACACTGCAAGAGTAGCTTAGAGTAACTATTTGCTTTCTCAATTTAATCCTGCCCGTTTCAGCTGTTTGCGTATAGCAGGTCCCGCCAGTAATGCAATTACGATTTTCACCAAATCTCCCGGAATAAACGGAAGCACACCTGCCGCCAGTGCAGCATTAAATACCATATTACCCTGAAATGCCAGCCATAGAGTTCCAAACAAATAACATACTACGGTTCCAAAAATCATACCTGCGAAATGTAAGTACAATTTAGAAGGCCATTTTTCAATAAAAAAACCACAAATAAGTGCCATAAAAATAAAACCAATAAGATAACCGCCGGTGGGTCCAAACAACTTTCCTGCTCCGCCGGAGAACCCTGAAAATACCGGCAGCCCCACCAAGCCAATGAGTAAATATATAAGGTAGCTAACAGTGCCCCGCTTCCTTCCTAATACATACATTGTAAAGTAAACTGCAAGATTTGTTAATGAAATCGGTACCGGACTGATAGGAATAGCAAGAGACAGCGGTCCCAATATGCAGATAACTGCTGCCATCAAAGCTACTAATGCCATGGTTTTCGAATGGATAGCAACAGACTTTTCTTTTCTCTGATTTGCTGTATTTATATCTATATTACTGCTCATATTTTCTCTGTTCCTTTCTATTACTATGTATTATTTCCACACAGGAATGCAGGTTTCTTTTTAATTGATATCCCAGTCGTTCAAACATTTCCTGATCCTGGGCAGTATTATTTCCTACTGTAGTCAGCATATCACCGGTAAGGGTAGCATTGGCTCCTGAACAGAACAAAATTTCACCGCCATGTTGCAAATAGTTTCTTCCGGCTGCAATTCGAATCCATGCAGTTGGGTTTAAGTAACGGAAAATCGCTACAATACGTATAATATCTTCCTGAGTCAATTTTTCTCTATCTTCCAGAGGAGTTCCTTTTATCGGCACAAGAAAATTCAAGGGAATGGAAGTTACCTGCAATTCTGCCAGTAAGGCCGCCATGTCGAAACGATCCTGCCATGTTTCTCCCATACCAAAAATTCCGCCGCTGCATATTTCCAAGCCTACTTCTTTTGCCAGGCGAATTTCATTGAGTTTGTCTTCATAGGTATGTGTGGTACAGATTTGGGAAAAAAAACGTTCCGATGTTTCAACATTACAATGATACATGGTAACACCTGCTTTTTTCATCTGTTTTAAGTCCTCCCCCTTTACCAGGCCGTGGGAAGCACATAACATCATATTTGGATATGCCTCATGCATGGCTTGATATGCAGCAATGGCTTTTTTCATATCCTCCCCCTCCATAGCCCGCCCGGTAGTGTCAAAAACTACCTCTTTTTTATTGTTCTAACTTTATTAAAACCTTGATTTATTGGAGGTTTGCAAATAAAAAGAGCATTGACCTCCATTTTTTGATATAATATCCGCGACCAAACATCAACCACATCAAAGGA
>CASEML010000005.1 GCA_949289145.1 uncultured Eubacteriales bacterium
CCTTTCGGTATTTTGGATTTTTGGTCGAGGACATTATACCAGAAAAGGGAGGTCAATGCTCTTTTTATTGCAGATTTCCCTTAAAATCAAGGTTTCTAAAGGATTTAGATGCAAAAAAACAGGTAGTATTTGACACTACCCAGGAATAACAGGAGGATAATACTATGAAAAGACTTGTTTCAATACTTTTGGTAACGATTATGATTTTTTTGCTGGCTGCATGCAGCAATAATAAAACGGGAAATGGTTCAGATTCAGAAGCCAAAACGGAAAAGAACACAGCATCGGAAGAAGAGTCAGCATCCGATAGCGAAGGGCAGGAAAGTGAAGCAGCGAAGGATACGAAAGCAGACAAAAAAACTTTGGTTGTATATTTTTCCATGCCGGAAACTACAGAGCCGAATAATATGACAACGGAGGAAGCCAATAGTACTGTTGTGATTAATGGCGAGGTTTTAGGAAATACACAGTATGTGGCACAGGTGATTCAGGAGAATACAGGTGCAGATATTTTCCGCATTGAACCAGAAACGCCATATCCTACTGATCACGAAACATTAGTTGATATGGCAAAGGTAGAACAGAATCAGAATGCCCGGCCAGCAATAAAGAACAGCGTGGACAACATGGAGCAATATGACACCATTTTCATCGGCTACCCTAACTGGTGGGGAGATATGCCTATGATTTTGTATTCCTTCTTCGATGAATATGATTTATCTGGAAAAACAATTGTTCCTTTTAATACACATGGCGGTAGTGGCTTTTCCGACACAATCAGTACGATTACCGAGCTAGAGCCAAATGCAGAAGTGAACACAGATGGATTTACTGTTTCTAGAAATAATGTAGAGGAGGCAGAACAGGATATTATTTATTGGCTGCAAAATTTAGGATATCTGGCAGAAGCAACAGTAGAGACAGATAATGCAGAAACCGGAAAAGTTTTGATCGCTTATTACTCTGCAACAGGTTCTACTAGAAAAGTTGCAGAAGTGATTGCAGAGCATACTGGAGGAGATGTTTTTGAAATTACTCCGAAGGAGGAATATACAAATGCAGATTTAGATTGGACAAACAGTGATTCACGCGTATCTATGGAATATGATAATCCAGACAGCAGGCATGTGGAGTTGGTAACAACTGAGGTAGAGAATTTCTCGGAATATGATACGGTATTTATCGGGTATCCAATCTGGTGGGGAATTGCAGCATGGCCTGTAGATGATTTTGTCAAAGAAAATGATTTTACCGGGAAAACGATAATTCCATTTTGTACTGCGGCGTCTTCTGGAATTGGCGAAAGTGGAAAGCTGCTTGCTGAAATGGCAGGAAGGTACTCGGTTTTATAGTTCTGTTTCGGCAGACGAGGTAACCGCTTGGGTTGACAGTCTGGATTATTAAGGACAATGAAATATGCAAAAGAGGTGAGGGAAACCAGTAAAAAAGAAATTGTGATTTTCTTTAGAATTTTTCTCTGCCCAGTGGCTGAAAGGATTAGGATATTAGATGAAAAAGATTTTGTTAACGCTTATGGTGGTTATACTTATGGCACTATTGACAGCCTGTCAAGATGACAGGCAGGCTGCTTCCAATGATGATTTGGAAGAAAAGGTTGAAAATAATGTTCCTATAAATCCAGAAATTGATAGTAAGGAGAGTGATCACATCAATCGTTTGCCGAAAGAACTTGCACAAATCCCTGATAGCTATTTTACAGAAAGTGAGCAGCAGGGAATACTTGAAGATTTGTATTATGAAACATATGAGTCCATGACCTATGAAGAACAAAGCAAAAAACTGCAAAAACACGCTGTAGTCTACCTTCCCTATGGATATTCAGAAGATATAAAATATAATGTATATTACCTTATGCATGGTGGATGGAGTAACGAGACTACTTATCTTGGAACAACGGAACAGCCCCATGAATTAAAGAATATACTTGACCATGCTATTCAGGACGGGATGATACAGCCGATGATTGTTGTATGTCCAACTTATAATAACGAGAGTGCATCTGACAGCGACAATTATAGTCTGGCATTGGAACTGACAGATAATTATCATAATGAATTGATAAATGATCTGATTCCGGCAGTAGAGGAAAAGTACAGCACTTTTGCTGAGAAAACAACAGAAGAAGGGCTTCGTCTGTCTCGGAACCATAGAGCTTTTGGCGGTTTTTCAATGGGATCTGTAGCAACATGGCGTACGTTTCAGTACTGTCTCGATTATTTTAGATATTTTATGCCTTCCAGTGGCAATCTGACTTCAGATGGAGAATATATGGCATCTATGGTCAGAGATTCGGGATACGAGTGGAATGATTTTTTTATTTTTGCAGCATCTGGTACGGAGGATTTTGCTTATACTTCCTTTAAAAATCAGATAGAGGCAATGATAAAGGTAGAAGATGGTACATTTCGTAATGCAGATAATGAACAGGAGGGCAATCTATATTTTCTTGAGCAGGAAGGAGGCATACATAGCAGTGAGTATGCACTGGAATATATATATAATGGCATGTGCTGGCTGTGGAAAACAAAAACATAGGCAGATGTAAATAATTGGATCATATGACAGCAGCGGAGAATAGTCATACAGTAATAGAATGCACTTTGGAATGTTTTCGTGGATTCGCTGCCTGTCTTGCTGGTGCTGTAGAAAAAGGTGTCATTTATGGAAAAGGAGTGCATGAGGCAGGAATTCCAATTTTTTATCATAAGCTCCCTCTACGCCACATACAATAGTTAAAAAGGTACAGGATGGACACAATATGAAAAAAGTACTTCCCTTAGTTTTTACTATGCTGTTTTTATGCGGCTGTTCCGTACAGTCTGATGATAATAAGAAATTAAACGATTTGGAATTTACTGTGATGAGTCAGGACGAAATTCCACAGGAGCTGGCGGCGCAGATAGAGGAAAAGCAGCAAGAAGAATTTAAACTTACATATAGCGATAGTGAAAATCTTTATATTGCCCGAGGATATGGCATGCAGGAAACCGGTGGTTATAGTATTGCAGTGGATGAACTGTATGAAACAGAGAATGCAGTCTTTTTCCATAGCAGCCTCATTGGACCGGCAGCGGGAGAGAAAGCGGATAACAATGAAAGCTTCCCTTATGTGGTAGTAAAACTAAAATGGATTGACAAAAATGTGGTATTTGAATAGGAGGAACTCATGGAACTGATTAAAAAAAATATTCATATGATGGTAAATGATAAAAAAGAAATCACGCAGATTACCTTAGATGATGACATGAATGTACCAGATAACCGCCCGGACATGATAAGTATGATTGAGGCAAAAGGCGACATTGTGCTGGAAGAAGTAAAGGCAAATGAAAATCAGGCATGGATTAAAGGAAATCTGAATTTTTTGGTAATGTATGTCAGTGACAGTGAGGACAGAAAGATTCAAAGTATCGAGGGAAAGATTCCATTCGAAGAGTATGTTCACATGGAGGGATTAAACTCAGGTGAGCAGATTCGCGTTGAGGGAGAGTTGGAAGATCTGCGAGTTGGAATTATTAATTCCAGAAAGATGAGCATACAGGCAGTAGTTACGCTGCAGGTTACAACAGAGGAAATGCTGGAGGAAGAAATCAGTGTGGACATTGCAGATAAAAACGGAATTGAATTCTGGAAAAACCCAATGGAAATTCTGGAATTACGTATTAATAAAAAAGATATGCTTCGTATTAAAGAAGAAATTGCCCTTTCCAACGGAAAAAATAATATTCATGAGATGGTTTGGAAAGACACCTCTTTAAATATTAAAGAAATCAAGCTGCTACAGGGAAAGATTAATGTGTGTGGCAGTTTGAATATTTTCGTATTGTATCGGGGTGAGGGAGATGAAAATAAATTAGAGTGGCTGAATGAGGAAGTGGTATTCACCAAAGAATTAGAGTGTAGCGGATGCAGTGAAGGCATGGTGCCGGATATTAAAATCAGACTGCGAAGCTGTGATATGGAAATGAAGGCGGATTATGACGGGGAAGAACGTATCATTGCTTTGGATGCTGTACTGGATATGGATGTAAAAATACACGAAGAAGAAACGGTAGAACTAGTGGAAGATGTGTACAGTACTGCTATGGAATTACAGCCGGAAACCAATAAACTTCGCTTTCAGCGGTTGGTGGGAAATAATATGTCAAAATGCAGAATCAGTGAAAGGATGAGAATTAAAGGAGAAGAACCTCGGATTTTACAAATTTGTAATGGTAGCGGAAAAGCAAGGATAGATATGGTGGAAACAGGCAGCAATGGTGTAACGATTGAAGGAACTTTAGAAGTTCTGATATTGTATGTGGGGGCAGATGACAATATTCCATTTTATGGGAAAATGGTTCAATTACCCTTTAATCAACAGATTGATATGAATGATTTGCGAGAAAGTACCGTATACAAAGTGGAAATAGGAACTCTGCAGATTAATACCACCATGATTGACAGTGAAGAAGTGGAAATCAAAGCAGTCATTGATATGTCGGTAATGGCAGTGGAAGAGTTTGAAAAAGATGTAATCTGTGAAATTACGGAAGCACCGCTAGACTTTGAACGTTTAGAACATATTGCAGGAATTGTGGTTTATGTGGTAAAGGATGGTGACAGCCTGTGGAGCATTGGTAAAAAATATCTGCTGGGAGTGGAGGAGATTAAGGAATTAAATAATTTGGAAAATAATATAATTAAAAAAGGTGACCGTCTGATTTTATGTAAAAATATCAGTCGGCCGGCATAAAGTTTGAAAACGGGGCTGTCGCACTAAAATGAAAATTTAGTGCGGCAGCACTTTTTATGGGTCGTGACCCTGTTGAGCTCGCGAAGCGTGCGAAATATTAACCACCCGCTATGCGGGTGCGCGACGTTGGTTATACCAAAAAATCACCTTTCCGTTATAAAATAAGGTTGTTCAAGCCGATTTATAACGAAAGGA
>CASEML010000006.1 GCA_949289145.1 uncultured Eubacteriales bacterium
AGTATAATCTTTCTGTAAGATTTGATTTGTTAGCATAAATAAATTTTACACCAAGAGCCGGGATTTTTGTAGTCCCGGCTCTTATCTTTTGATAAAAAGTGCTGCCGCACTAAATTTTCATTTTAGTGCGACAGCCCCGTTTTGGGTATAAAAACAAAGCTAACGGTATTCTCCAAGATAAAACAAAGCGATAGTTCCAGGACCAGAGTGAGCGCCAATGGTGGAACCTACATAGTTGATCAGAAAAGAATTAATACCAAACCGTTCTTTCACCATATCCGCTACCAGCTGGGCATCATCAAAAGCATCACCGTGGCTGATGAAAACAATATCATTCTGGCAGCGGTAGCTTCCCATCTGTTTTTCCATAGAATCTACTAAAGCAGTCAGAGATTTTTTTCTGCCGCGGACTTTTTGGAGAGGAATTAAATGTCCCTCATTATCCACGTGAAGAAGAGGCTTGATACTGGCAAGGGTACCAAGAAAAGCCGCTGTTTTAGAAACACGTCCACCCCGATACAGATGATTTAAGTCATCTACAGTAAAATTATGTACGATATGAAGTTTATTTTCTTCTACCCATTGAGCGGTTTCTTCCAAGGACTTACCCTTTTCCAGCATACATACTGCTTTGTGTACTAAAAGTCCTTCGCCCAAGGAGGCAGAGAGGGAGTCTATTACAACAATTTTGTAAGGGAAACCTTCTTCTTCCAGCTCTCGTGCCGCGATTTGTGCACTGCTGCAGGTGCCGCTTAATCCTGAGGAAAAGGCAATATGAAGGATATTGGCATCATTTTTTTTCGCCAGCTTCCTAAATACTTCTTTCGCTTTGGCAGGGGTAATCTGAGAAGTGGTAGGCAGGGAACCCTCCCGCATTTTAGTATAAAATTTCTGTACATCCATAGGGTGTTCAAAATCGTAGGTTATATTATCCATGGTATAGCTTAATGACAGAATTCCTAGATTATGCTTTACAATATAGTCTTCTGGCAAGTCGGAAGTAGTGTCTGTTGATATCATGAAATTTTTCATAGTATCCTCCTATTATTAGTTATTATTAGAAGTATATCATATTTTAATTAGAATGCAAGAAAACGATTATTTTTTTGAGGCCGTATTTTGTTTTAAATTTGGCTGTGTATACTCTTCCATGATAATTTTGCGGTCACGCAGTCGAAAAGTAACTTGATGCTGTTCTTCTTTTACCTGATGTTTTTCGGCATTGATAAAGATAGAGGTTCCTGGATAAACATTTCCACGGAAACTTGCACAGGCAGTAGAAGCCAATTCTATGATACGATTACATTCATTTAATCTGTCGTTTAGTATCTGCAGATCATCTTCTTTCAAATGAATTGCTTTCTGAAGCGTCTTATAGGTGTAATGTTCTGTTTGGTGCTGTTCCTCAAAAATCACAAGATTTTTCTTTAATGCGGCAATTTCCAGCTTTGTTTTGGAGATAGATTGCATGGTTTCCCCATATTGTTTAATGATTTCAGAATCTACGCCAAGAATGATTCTGGTAGGAAGTTCTGCCCTGTTTCCAACGGAAGTTGCGTCAATATAGCGTAAAGCCCTAGTAGTTCCGCCCAAAATAAGGCCCCGTTTTCCGGAAAGAAGCACACTGTCATTGGCAGTAATATCACAGTTTAAAATATGATTTGAGTTTAGAGAACCTTCACATTTAATGGTGGTGGATTCAAAAAACGGTGCACTCACATCACCGCCGGATTCTATATAAGAAATTCCGCCGCCCTGAATTCCTTTTGCCAAAACTACATCGCCGCCCGCATAAATAGAAGCAGATTCCACATAGCCGTTTACTTTTACATAACCGGTAGCCCGTACGATCATGTTAGGAATAATGTTTCCCATAATTTCCACGTTGCCGTCAAAATTCACGTTACCTACAGAAATATCAAGGTCTTTGCTGATGGAGAGACAGTTGATTATGTTGAGTTGATTATTCTGAAATTCAATCTGTCCGCTGCAGGCGGCAAAATATTTGGCTTTATCATTTGTAATACGAATTCCCTTACCGCGAAGAGCTGGCAGATCTTTTCCGCGCTTAGGAATTATTAACTTGCCGGTGACAGTATAGCCATATTCTCCCGGTGTGGCAGAAGTGTACTCTGCCAGCAGCTGATGTTCCTTGGCAAACTCATAGGAAGCATTGTTGAAATAGTCTACAGAACCGTTGGGAAGTATTGTTGGTTTATGATTTCTCTGTTCCGTATTAAAGTAAAAGGTAAAGAAACCGTCTTTGCCGTTAACGGCCTCTTTTCCCCGGGCAACTACAATAGCTTCATTATACAGCTCTTTCCGAACAATTCGCTGCAGGCTTGCAAGGTTTATTCCTTGTTTAATGTTGTGCTCTCCAAGAAGTGTTACAAGGTATTCTACGGTATAAGGCTCATCTTGTGGAGAAGCCAGAGAAAGACTGGCACTCATACCATCCTGGGATATGGAAACTGATGTTTCGGAGGTAAAATTTGGTGATTGGCTGGTTTCTTTTCCTTTCAGTTTTTGGCTGGCTTCTAATTCGGCTTCAATGGATGCCATAATTTCATTTTCAGATAAGGCAAGCATATCCTTTACCAAATTGGAAGAATCTTTGGCAAATAAAAGCTTTTCTCTTGTATCTTTCATGATATCTGCAGAAATGCTTACATCCATATAAACAGAAACCTCAAGCCCTTGTTCCATACCAAGCCGAATTTGTTCCATCTGTGCAGCTGAATATTTTCTGTCTGCATAGGAGGCTGCATCTACTCCCGATTCAAAGCCCAAACGTATTTCTCGAATCTGTTTCCAGCTGGTACGGGTGGTAAGAAAGGGTTTAATATTAATATGTTGTTGTAAACAAAGTCCGATTTCTTCAATCTGGTCAGCATCATAACCGGCATTGACAAAGGGAAGAATATCATAACCCCATTCCTTAGATTTGCGCAGCTGTCGGAGAACTTTTGAATTATATCCTTTTTCAAGATATGGCTTATAATCAAAATGATCCTGAAGGGAACGGCGGATTTCACGCATCATGATGGCATCATATTCCTCTTTCGCATATTCAGATACGGCTAATCCTTTTAGCAGTCCTTTGCGGATTTCCAGCATTTGCTGTGAAGAAAAATTAGGAGATTCATAGATTGAGGTATCTAAATGTGCTAACAGTCCCAGCCGAATCTGTTCCATCTGCCTGGCATCGTATTCCAGAAGTCCATAACGTTCTATGGGCAGGTCTGCCTTGTAACCTAAGTAAATCTGTTCTAGCTGCTGCCAGTTAAATCCCTGTTCCAGCCATATTTTTAAAGAAATTCCTTCTGCCAGCCCTTTGCGGAGAATTTCCATATGGGCTGCACTGAGGTTGGGGTCAAGATAGTAAGATACGTCTAACTTGCTTTCTAGTCCTTTCAAAATTTGAATTAACTGCGGTATGTTGAATTTTAGTTTTTGATATAAAACAATATCACCGCCAAAAGATTTACACGCCTTCAGTAATAGATAATATTTCTGTTTTTCGATTTCTTTTTGTTTTGTAGCAACTGCCATAGAAACGCCCCCTTTAACAAAATAAGATAATCATGACACCTTTTTTCTATAATACCGAAAAAATGTATGTTTTTCAAACATAATTAAGGAAAAAATTGTAAAAAATACACAAAAAAAGGAAGGTTAATATGTAATAGGAAAAGAAAAATAAGGGAAGAATAGAAAGCAGAGAATGGAAAAGATAAAACAGGAGGAAAAGTATAGATATGAAAAAGTGGAATTATATCTGGCAGAATCTTTTTATGGCATCTTTTGGAGGTGCAATGTATTATTGCATTGAAATTCTATATCGTGGTTATTCACATTGGAGCATGTTTTTGCTGGGAGGCTGCTGTTTTGGGATTATTGATATAATTTCGGAAAAAATGACATTTCTTAAAAATGTTTGGAGTAAAATGCTGGCCAGTGCAGCATGTATTACTTTACTGGAATGGATATGCGGGTGCATTGTAAACTTATGGCTGAAATTGGATGTTTGGGATTACAGTGATATGCCACTGCAGATTATGGGGCAGATTTGTTTTATATTTAGTTTTTTCTGGTTTTTGCTGTCTTTTCCAGCAATGCAGTTTTGCAGGTCTATTCGAACATTGTTTTTTGAATAAGACTATTTATTAAATATTTATACATGACAAAAATTGACAAAGTGAAGAAAAATATTTTATCATAAAAGAAAATAAAAAAACGAAAAAACTTACAATGTCGAAAAGTGCGATAAGTAATCATTGATTCTGATAAAAGATACTTTTATAATAACAACAGAAAAAGCAGATATAATTGATTGGAGGAAAATAATGGAAAAGTTAAATGTAGCAATTGCAGATGATAATGAAATATTATTGGATTTATTGGAGGAAATTATCAAAAGTGATGAAGAATTAAATGTGGTTGGAAAAGCGAGAAATGGAGAAGAAGCTTATGGGATAATTAAAAATAAAGAGCCGGATGTTGTACTTTTAGATATTGTTATGCCCAAAATGGACGGACTTTGTGTGATGAATAAGGTAAAAAAAGATACTTCTATTAAGAAACAGCCAGCATTTATTATGATTTCTGCAATTGGACAGGAAAGCATTACCGAGGATGCTTTTGAAATGGGTGCAAATTATTATATCATGAAACCATTTGACAACGAGGTCATTATTAATCGGATAAAAAGAACCAGGGACAAGAAAATGGCACATAGATCGGCGGAAAAGTACATACCTCTTGAAAAGGCAGGGGAAGTAAAACAACGGAATTTAGAAGCTGATGTTACAAATATTATTCATGAAATCGGTGTACCAGCACATATTAAAGGTTATCAATATTTAAGAGATGCTATCATGATGTCAGTAGAGGATATGGATATGTTAAATTCCATTACTAAAATATTGTATCCTACCATTGCGAAAAAATATCAGACCACATCCAGCCGGGTGGAGCGTGCTATCCGCCATGCCATCGAAGTTGCATGGAGCCGAGGAAAAATGGATACAATCGACGAGTTGTTTGGTTACACCATAAATACTGGAAAGGGAAAACCTACCAACTCAGAATTTATTGCTTTAATCGCAGATAAAATACGGTTGGAATATAAAAATAGATGATGATTGATGCTTTTCTTGCGGAAAAATCTGTGCTATGATAATAGGGATTATAGGGTGAAATGGACAGAAGCAGGAGGAGCAGGATGAAGAAAGTGTTATTTGTGGCGTCGGAAGCAACACCGTTTATAAAAACGGGAGGGCTTGCAGATGTGGCAGGCTCATTGCCAAAATATTTTGATAAAGAAAAATATGATATCAGAGTAATGATTCCAAAGTATCTTTGCATTCCCGAAGAAAAGTTGGAAGGCATTACTTTTCTTACTCATTTTTATGTGGATTTGTCGTGGCGCAAGCAGTATGCGGGAATTTTTACAAAAAAAATAGATGGAATTACCTTTTATCTGGTAGATAATGAATATTATTTTGCAGGCCCCAGACCTTATGGAAATATATATGAAGACATTGAGAAATTTGCATTTTTTTCCAAGGCAGCGCTAATGGCGATGCCTAAAATCGATTTTCGACCAGATATTATACACTGCCATGACTGGCAGACCGGTGTAATTCCGCTGATGTTAAAAGAATGTTTCCGCGGTAATTCTTTTTATCAGGGGATAAAGTCTGTTATGACCATTCATAATCTGAAATTTCAGGGGAGATGGGAAATTCCGAAGGTCAAGGATGTGTTGGGACTGCCGGATTATTATTTTACTTCTGACAAATTAGAGTCTTATCATGATGCAAATTATCTGAAAGGCGGTATTGTGTTTGCAGATGCGGTAACTACTGTCAGTAAGACTTATGCAGAGGAAATTAAGACTGTAGAATATGGAGAAGGGCTTCACGGATTGTTGAAGGCAAGAAGCAATGATCTGCGTGGTATATTAAATGGTATAGATTATCAGGAATTTAATCCAGAGAATGATCCATATATATACAAACCTTACAATGCCAGAAATTTCAGAAAAGAGAAGATAAAAAATAAAAGGGCGCTTCAGGAAGAATTAGGGCTTGATAAGAATGATAAAACATTTCTTATTGGCGTTGTGTCACGGCTGACGGATCAAAAGGGCTTTGATTTAATCGACTGCATTATGGATGAACTTTGCGGTACAAATATACAGTTAGCTGTGTTAGGAACAGGTGAAGAGCGTTATGAGAATATGTTTCGTCATTATGAATGGAAATATC
Source organism: uncultured Eubacteriales bacterium (assembly GCA_949289145.1). Lineage (GTDB taxonomy): Bacteria > Bacillota > Clostridia > Lachnospirales > Lachnospiraceae > RUG11237. Next base: position 6,273 of record CASEML010000006.1, read on the forward strand.
AGGGAAAAGTTTCTGCGAATATATACTATTCTGAGGAAATTTCTCATAAAATATATGCAGGCAGTGATGCATTTCTGATGCCATCCCTATTTGAACCTTGCGGCTTAAGTCAGTTAATAAGCATGCGTTATGGAACTGTTCCGATTGTGCGGGAGACAGGCGGATTAAAAGATACGGTAGAGCCATATAATGAATATGAGAGTACTGGTACAGGCTTTAGCTTCCGTAATTATAATGCTCATGAAATGCTTGGTGTGATTCAATATGCCATGGATGTGTTCCAAAATAGAAAGCGTGAGTGGAACAAGCTAATAGACAGAGCCATGGCAGCAGATTTTTCATGGAAACGTTCTGCAAAAGAATATGAAGAAATGTATGATTGGCTTATAAAATAATTTGATTTATGGAATAAAACCTTTTTCTTTTGTAATACTAAGAGAGTATGAAAGAAGGAGGTTTTTTTATGTCAAACATTTCAGAACTTGATTTACAAAACTTAAGACACTTAATATCAGGGTACGAAACAACTCACTGCAAAATGAATGAATATGCATCTGCTGCCACAGATCAGACTGTGCGTCAGTTTTTTACAAAATCTGCCCAGTCTGCATTGGAATCTAAAGAACAGTTAATGCAGTTTTTAAAGTAGGAGGAGAAAGTTATGTTGAATGACAAGACAATGGTAGCAGATACACTTGCGGGTATCAATGGAGAGCTGGTACGTTTTGGAGAAATGATTCCACAAAGTGAAAATAAAGCATTAAAGCAGACTTTGAAACAGATGAGAAATCAGTGTGAAATGTCTCAGGAAGAACTTTATGAAATTGCCAGAAGTAAGCAGTATTATATACCGGCTGCTATGGCTACCGATGAAGAAGTGGCACATGTAAAGAATATACTGACCTCTTTAAGTGCAAAATAATAATAGAAAATCTGCTCTGCAGATTTTAGATGATTGTAAGAAAGAATTGACTGCCGTCACAGGATGGCAGTTTTCTTTGCTTAATAGACATTGTCACAAATCCCAACCTATGATACAATTTAACACAAATAGACAGAAAGAGGTAATGATATGGCATTTGATGGAATCGTAATTGCCAATTTAGTGAAAGAATTAGGAGAAACGCTGACAGAAGGAAGAATTTACAAAATTGCCCAGACAGAGGAGGATGAACTGCTGCTGACCATTAAAGTAGGAAAAGAGCAACATCGTCTACTGATGTCAGCCAGTGCAAGTCTGCCATTATTATATCTTACAGATAAGAATAAACAGAGTCCGCTGACGGCACCCAATTTCTGCATGCTACTGCGTAAACACCTTCAAAATGGAAGGATAACAAAGATATATCAACCGGGATTGGAGCGAATGGTACATTTTGATGTAGAGCATTTGAATGAATTGGGTGATTTGTGTAAAAAAACTTTGATCATAGAACTTATGGGGAAACATAGCAATATTATTTTTTGCAATGATAAGGGGATAATCATTGACAGCATTAAACATATCTCTGCTCAGACAAGTTCCCTGCGAGAAGTGCTTCCGGGTCGTACTTATTTTATACCGGAAACTATGGATAAGATAAACCCTAGGGAAGCAACAAGGGAAGTTTTTGAAGAACGTATGAGGTTGAAGCCGCTGACTACGGTGAAAGCATTATATCAATCTTTTACAGGAATCAGTCCTGCAGTGGCACAGAGCATCTGCGTGGCAGCAGGAATTGATGCAGATCAGGCGGCAGGCAGTTTGACACTGGCGGAACTTGAAGCAGTGTATCTGGAATTTTGTAAGGTTATGAAAAGAATTGAAACGGAGGAATTTCAGCCCATAATATATTATAGAAAAGGAGAACCTATAGAGTTCTCTGCCATAGAATTGAGCCAGTATGGGCAGTGTGAAAGCAAAAACTATGTTTCAATTTCCCAGGTACTGGAAAATTATTATGCAGAAAAAAATACAATTACCAGAATACGTCAGAAATCTTCAGATTTACGGAGAATTGTTCAGACAGCGCTGGAGCGTAATTATAAAAAATATGATTTACAGTTAAAACAGTTAAAAGATACAGAAAAACGAGAAAAATATAAAGTATACGGAGAACTGATAAATACATACGGTTATCAGGTGGAACCGGGAAGTAAGAGTATGGAGGCATTAAATTATTACACCAATGAAATAATTACCATTCCGCTGGATGAAACTATTACACCTTTGGAAAATGCCAAGAAATATTTTGAAAAGTATAACAAATTGAAAAGAACCCATGAGGCACTTTCGCAACTTACATTAGAAGTGAAGGAAGAAATCAATCACTTAGAGTCCATTCAGACCGCGCTGGATATTGCATTGTTGGAGGAAGATTTGGTGGAAATTAAAGAAGAACTGGTAGAGAGTGGTTATATCCGCAGAAAAGGCGGAGGAAAGAAAGTAAAGATTACTAGCAAACCATTTCACTATCTCTCCAGCGACGGCTACCATATATATGTGGGAAAAAATAATTTTCAGAATGAGGAGCTGACCTTTAAATTTGCCACAGGAAATGATTGGTGGTTTCATGCAAAGGGTGTGCCGGGATCCCATGTGATTGTAAAAGGAAATGGAGAAGAAGAACTGCCGGACCGGGTATTTGAGGAAGCAGGCAGATTAGCGGCACACTATTCTAAAAACAGAGGAAATGATAAAGTGGAAATCGATTATGTTCAGAAAAAGCATGTAAAAAAGCCGGCAGGCGGTAAACCTGGGTTTGTAGTGTATTATACAAATTTTTCTCTAGTGATCGACAGTAATATAGAGGGGCTTACACGAATCAGCCACGACAAACGCATGAGTAAATAATTTATGAACATTTCCCTTTTTTCTGATACAATAAAAAGAAAAAGGAGAATGCATATGGAAGAATTATTACAATGGATGGAGTATATTGAAGATGTTCGTCAGAAAAGAAAAGTCAGA
>CASEML010000007.1 GCA_949289145.1 uncultured Eubacteriales bacterium
TATCATGCACATGCATAATACGAAAATGATATTTCTCATAATATTAATATTATTTTTTTAATGAATACTTTTTCTTTTTTTCCTAAGGCCAGTGCTTCCACATTGGCCTTTGCCAGAAATGAATACAAATAGTTTATCACATTTCTTTTCATTGTTTTCTATCTTTCTGTTACAACAAATTTAGGAATGAAGTCTTATTTTTGCAAGGAGTAATTATAATACCTACTTGCATAAAACCATAATACACTGTAATACAAGGATCTATATTTACAAAATGTCAGTTCATGTCAGTTAATTCCAAAGGAAAGACAAGACGATAAGATCCGTTTCCGTCATTGTGCAAGGTTACAGAGGAGACTTGTTCCAGCTTGTTTCTGAAACGGCCCATCATCTTATAAAAATTGTCCAGAGAATAACTTTCAATATCTTTACCTATGATCCGGTAAATTTCATACCTGCTCAGCGTATGGTCAGGCGCTTTGAAAAAGTGTTCCAACAGCACAGACATAGCAGGTGAAAGTTTCTCTATGATGCCGTTATCATTGCAAAACAAATGTTGTCCGGCATCAAAATACAGATTGTTATCCAATTTGTAAATACGGGACCTTGAAATATGTCTGGATTTATTGTGCATATTGACAGGAAGTGGCGTTTTTTCGACTACTTTTTCTTCTACCACAGTTCGTTTCGAAACCAGCTGATTCAGTCTGTCGTGAAATAACAAGAAGAAAATATACATACACCAAAGAAGGACAACCGTTATAACCATTCCGCCCGGTAGAAGACTCCACCAGGAATAAGAAATATAACCGGATAATTCAATCTCCAGACGATAACCCAAATAGGTAGAGACCAGACTATCCGACGGAGCAAACTCTTCCAGTGCTCCCGAAGCAAAGCTCGAAACTTTTCCCGACAAATCGGTTATTCTGGAACATACCCCTGTTTTACCTTTTATATCGGATAATGCCAACTGCTTATTCCAAGCATAGTGCAAGGAATCAAAAGGAAATGGATATTTCTCAAGAATTAAGCTGAGATAAATATTCTTATCTCCATCTTTAAAATAAGCGTTATTCCGCCTGTGTAAAGGAAGATGATAAACATGAGTTCCATCTTGTAATGTAAACACCACAGAATCTGGAATATCGGCTTCCAAGGTCTTTTGCTGAAATAAAGAAGTGACAGTATGGGAACCATATTTCTCCATCTTATCCAATTTCTTCAGTTCGTTTCCCACAGCTTCAAGAAAGGCAGCTTTAGCCTGCCTGTTCCACGCCTGCTTATGCTGCTTACACGCATTGAATATCAATATGCCATATATTACAGTAAAAAGCATACAAGCAACAAATACTACAGCCTTGACGATCCTATTTTTGTCTGTCGATAATTTTTTGTTCCTACATGTCACGTCCATTGTTTCGGTTTATTTTTTTAATCAAACTTCATTATCAGATTGTCAGCAAATACATCTGTGACAGAAATTCCTATAGCATTTTTCATACAAGCATCTGATTTTTACAAACTCAAAATTAAGCAAAACATGAAACTGCACAAAACAATCGGACATGAAAAAGATTATTAAAGTCGCCTGAAAGGCCACAATGCAGCAAACCACCGGCTACCTCATGCGGGTCTGACTTCTTTTCCAACGAAGTTGCAATTTCTATGATATCATGCACATGCATAATACGGGAATTATATTCCAGTGCTTCCACATCGGCCTTTGCCAGAAATGAATACAAATAATTTAATCACATTTCTTTTCATTGTTTTCTATCTTTTTTTACTTTTGTAACAAAAGTAAGGAAATTAACAACAGAGTATTCTGAGAGAAATCTGAGATTCTGACAGATCGTTTATATTCAGATATTTACATATATATTTCTCAGAA
>CASEML010000008.1 GCA_949289145.1 uncultured Eubacteriales bacterium
GAAGTGCATTGCAACTGAAATGACACAGTTTTCGCCCATTAATGAATGCTTATCATTGTTTGTGACTTTATCAACCATTGCACAAATGGCTAAAATAAAGGCTTTTTTGTGCAAAATAAATAAGAAAGTGTAGAGAGATATGTATGCTCTTAGATAAAATTAACCAACCAAATGATATCAAAAAACTGGAAAAAGAAGAATTAAAGGATTTGGCACAGGAAATCAGGGAATTTTTAATTAATAAAATCAGTACTACCGGCGGTCATTTAGCGTCGAATCTTGGTGTGGTGGAACTTACCATGGCACTGCACTTGGTATTAAATTTACCGGAAGACAAAATTGTCTGGGATGTGGGACATCAGGCATACACCCATAAAATCTTAACCGGAAGACGTGAAGGTTTTGAAGTGCTTAGAAAATATGGTGGTATGAGTGGGTTTCCCAAAAGAAAAGAAAGTAATTGTGACTGCTTTGATACCGGCCATAGTTCTACATCTATTTCTGCGGCACTGGGATATGTGCAGGCAAGAGAAATACAGAAGGAAGATTATACGGTGGCAGCGGTAATCGGTGATGGTGCCCTCACTGGCGGCATGGCATACGAAGCACTGAACAATGCCGCCAGATTAAAAGAAAACTTTATTATTATTTTGAATGACAACAATATGTCCATATCCGAAAACGTAGGAGGAATGTCTTCTTATCTTGGAAATTTAAGAACTGCCGAGTCTTATAATGGCATCAAAGAAAGTGTCGCTAATACCATAGGGAAAAATCCTGTATACGGTGATAAGGTTATGAAAAACCTGATTAAGATCAAAAGTGGCATTAAACAGCTGCTAATACCGGGGATGTTCTTTGAAGATATGGGAATTAAGTATTTAGGACCGGTAGAAGGACATAATTTGGAAAGATTAGTAAAAGCCTTGAAGGAAGCAAAAAAGGTAAAAGGGCCGGTGTTGGTTCATGTGATGACACATAAAGGCCACGGTTATGCGCCGGCCGAACGGCACCCTTCCAGATTTCACGGCACAGAGCCTTTTGATATTGAAACGGGACTTCCCCTAACAAGGAAAAAGAAACCTAGTTATACCAATGTGTTTTCTACTGTTATGGTAAAGCTGGGAGCCAGAAATGAAAAAGTAGTGGCAATTACAGCGGCAATGCCTGATGGAACAGGACTGAAGCGTTTTCGTAATATGTATAAAGAGCGCTTTTTTGATGTGGGAATCGCAGAGGAACATGCGGTTACTTTTGCAGCAGGTCTGGCAGCAGGGGGAATGATTCCTATTGTGGCCATTTATTCCTCCTTTTTGCAGCGAGCTTATGATCAGATTATACATGATGTATGCATTCAGAATCTGCCAGTGGTTTTTGCCATTGACAGGGCAGGTTTGGTGGGAAGTGACGGAGAAACTCATCAAGGAATTTTTGATATTTCTTTTCTTTCCGGTATTCCCAATATGCATATTATGGCGCCTAAAAATAAATGGGAACTGTCTGACATGATGAAATTTGCTGTGGAGTTTCCTGCACCGATTGCCATCCGCTATCCCAGAGGAGAAGCTTACGATGAATTCAAAGGCTATCGTTCTCCGATTATACTAGGAAAAAGCGAAACATTATATGATGAAGACGAGATTGCGTTGTTTGCTTTTGGCAGTATGGTGAAGACCGCAAAGGAAGCCAGAGATGAGTTGAAAAAAATTGGTTATAATTGCAGTCTGATCAATGCCCGTTTTGCAAAGCCTTTTGATGAAGAAAAAATCAAAGAACTGGCAGAGGAACATAAGCTGATTGTAACGCTGGAAGAAGGTGTGCGTATCGGTGGGCTGGGTCAGCGTGTGGCAAACTTTGCCGCAGAGAAAAATTTAGATGTGAAAGTGGAAATTATTGCCATTCCCGATGAATATGTAGAACATGGCAATGTGGATATTCTGAAAAAGGAAGTGGGTATGGATACAGAATCCATCGTAAAACGTATTGTTTCCGCTTTTGTTGGTTTGTAAATCTGGGAGAAAAAGATGAAAGAAAGATTAGATGTTTTATTGGTAAAAAGAAATCTTGCAGAATCCAGAGAGAAGGCAAAAGCAATTATCATGTCAGGTAATGTTTTTGTTAATGGACAGCGGGAAGACAAAGCAGGAACCACTTTTGATACAGAGAAAAACCGTGTAGAAATAGAAATAAAAGGAAATACCCTTCCTTACGTAAGCCGCGGCGGACTGAAGTTAGAAAAGGCTATGAACCGATTTGACGTGACAGTGCAGGACAAGGTGTGTATGGATATTGGTGCATCCACCGGTGGCTTTACGGACTGTATGCTGCAGAACGGTGCCGCAAAAGTGTTTGCTGTGGATGTGGGACATGGACAGCTGGCATGGAAGCTGCGTCAGGATGCCCGGGTTGTCTGTATGGAAAAGACAAATATTAAATATGTAACTTTAGAGGACATAGGAGAGCCTTTGGATTTTGCAACAGTGGATGTGTCCTTTATTTCCCTGACTAAGGTACTGCTCCCTGCTTACCGAATGTTAAAGGAGCAGGGAGAGATGGTGTGCCTGATAAAGCCACAATTTGAGGCAGGCAGAGAAAAAGTAGGAAAAAAGGGAGTTGTTCGTGATAAGGCAGTACATAGAGAAGTGATTGAAATGGTCATTCAGTTTGTACTGGCCAACGGATTTCGGGTGTTAAATTTAGATTATTCACCGGTAAAAGGGCCGGAAGGAAACATTGAGTATCTGCTTCATATAAAGAAGGCAGAGCCAATGGAATATTCCATGGAAAATGTAAAAAGTATTGTGGATGCTGCCCATGCGGAGCTGGATTAGGGGAAAAACGGAGAAATCAGATGGATAAATTCTATATTTTGGCAAATACACAAAAAGATGAAAACTTAAGGGTAACTGAAGAAATTGAAAGTTATCTTAAGCAAAATGGAAAGCAGGTAAAGGTGGATACTTCAGAGATGGTATGCGTCCGTAATATACCGGCAGATACTGAATGTATTCTCGTATTAGGCGGTGACGGGACTTTGATACGTGCCGCAAGAGAAGTATTACATACGAAAATACCGCTGCTGGGTGTGAATTTAGGTACTCTTGGGTATTTGGCTGAGGTGGAAAGAGCACAGATCCTATCGGCATTGGATAAACTGATTGAGGATAACTATATGATAGAAGAGCGCATGATGCTGAAGGGAACCACACCGCCTCATGCAAAAGATGCGTTAGAAAGTATGGCATTTAATGATGTGGTCATTACTCGTTCCGGAAAACTTCGGATTGTGGAATATAAGATTTATGTAAATGGAGAATATCTTCATTCCTATAGGGCTGACGGGATTATTGTGGCAACTCCTACCGGTTCCACCGGCTATAATCTTTCTGCTGGAGGACCTATTGTGAAGCCTTCTGCTTCTTCTATTGTAATCACTCCAATCTGTCCCCATACATTGAATACAAGAAGTATTGTGCTGGCAGGGGAAGATCATGTTATGATAGAGATAGGTCCTGGAAGAAAATATGAAAATGAGCAGGCGGATGTTGTCTTTGATGCGGACACAGCATTTTCATTATGTTCCGGGCAGGCAGTTCACATTTGCAAAGCGGACACTTCTGTCCGTATGATTAAACTGAGCAACATAAGCTTTTTAGAAGCGCTTCGACGGAAAATGGGAGAATGAGAATAGGATGAAAAGTGACAGACATGCTAAAATTGTAGAGCTAATAGGAAAATATGATATTGAAACTCAGGAAGAGCTGGCCGAAATGCTCAATCAGTCAGGATATAATGTGACACAGGCAACAGTTTCTAGAGATATCAGGGAACTGAAGCTTGCCAAAGTGCAGACAGGAGAAAAACGTCAAAAATATGCTCTTATGCAAAATGATGATGGTATGGCAGATAAATATATCCGGGTATTAAAAGACGGATTTGTATCCATGGACATGGCACAAAATATTTTGGTAGTAAAAACCGTGGCTGGAATGGCCATGGCTGTGGCAGCATCTTTAGACGCCTTGAAATGGCATGAAGTAGTGGGGTGTATTGCGGGAGATGATACGATTATGTGTGCCATTCGCAGTACGGAGGAGGCAAAATTCGTCATGGAAAAGATACGGAAAATTGTGATGAAATAACCTGTAGTGCAATGAATCTGAGAGAAATATTGCAAGGGAGGTCTATATGTTATTAAATCTAAGTGTAAAAAATCTGGCACTCATTGATCAGGCAGAGGTAGAATTTGCAGATGGATTAAATATTCTGACAGGGGAAACCGGTGCTGGAAAATCCATGCTACTTGGTTCTCTGCAGCTTGCTTTTGGCGGAAAATTGGAAAAATCTGCTTTAAAAGACGAAACAAAAGAAGTTTTTGTGGAAGCAGTGTTTCAAATCGAAAATGAAAAACAAAACAGTTGTCTGCAGGAAATGGAAGTTTTTCCAGAGGAAGGGCAGGTGATTCTGTCCAGAAAATATGTTAACGGAAGATGGATCAATAAAATCAATGGCGAAAGTGTAACAGTGAAACTGTTGCAGCAAGTTTCTGAAGTATTGATTGATATTTACGGGCAGCATCAGCAGCAGATTCTTTTAAATAAGCATAAACATTTAGAGCTGTTAGATGAATATGCAGAAAAAGAATTAAAAGAAGAAAAGGAAAAGCTGGTATCCAGTTTTAAAGAGTATACAAAATTAAAAAAAGAATTGGAAAAATCCGGCGTAAATGAAGAACAGCGTATGCGAGAGATTTCTTTTATGGAATTTGAAGTAAAAGAAATAGAAGAGGCAGCAATTCGTTTAGGTGAAGATGAAGAGTTAGAAGCAGCGTATCGGAAAATGAATAATGCAAAAAAAATTGCAGAAACTATAAACAAAGTGCATAAAATCAGCGGATACAGCCAAGAGCAGGGCGCTGGTGAACAGATTGGTTATGCACTGCGTCTGCTAGATGGTATTGCAGGCATTGATAAAGAGTTAGAAGAAAAGCGGAACCAGCTGGCGGATATTGACGGATTGTTAAATGATTTTAACAGAGATCTTGCTCAGTATATGGAGAGTTTGGAATTTCGTGAGGAAGAATTTGTTCGGACAGAAGAACGTTTGGATTTATTAAATAAATTAAAAGCAAAGTATGGAAAAACTTTAGCGGAAGTATTGGAGTACGGTCAGGAAAAGCAAAAGGAATTAGAGCGTCTGGAAGACTATGATAATTACAGGGCAGAATTAAAAAGGAATCTGGAAAGAGAAACAGAAAGGTTAAAGAAAATTTCAGCACAAGTAAGTAAAATACGAAAGAAGAAAGCAGAAGAGTTATGCCAAAAAGTAAAAGAACATTTGCTTGATTTGAATTTTCTTAATACAGATTTTACCATGGAATTTAGGGAAAGTTCGGAACTTTCTCAAAATGGAATGGATGAAGTGCAGTTTATGATAGCTACTAATTTGAATGAACCTTTAAGACCGCTGCAGACTACAGCTTCCGGTGGCGAATTGTCAAGAATTATGCTTGCAATCAAGACTGTCTTAGCTGATAACGATAATATTGATACATTAATATTTGATGAAATTGACACCGGAATCAGTGGAAGAACCGCACAGAAGGTGTCTGAGAAAATGGCATTGATTTCTAAAAATCATCAGTTAATCTGTATTACCCATTTACCGCAGATAGCTGCCATGGCAGATAAACACTTTATTATTGAAAAATCAGTAGAAGAAAATAAAACCCACACCAATGTGAGAAAATTGAATAAAGAGGAAGAGATTATGGAATTGGCACGCATGTTAGGCGGTGTTACTATTACTGAAACTACCATGGAAAATGCAAGAGAAATGAAAGAATTGGCAAATATTACAAAATATAACGGGTGTTAAAAGGATAAGACTTCATATACTAAGAAAGATATATCACAAATATATCTTTCTTTTTTTTACGGATTAAGGAGGCGTTTTTTTGGAGGAGTATCGTAGATTTTTGTGGAAACTGCTGATAGGCGGTATTGTATTTACTTTTTTTTATAGTTATATCTGTATTCGCAATGCTATTCCGGATGAAATTAATCTGGTGGCAGGCTCAGAACAGGAGCTGGACTTGGATATTCCTTTTCACGTACAGGGAGAGATTCAGGTTCCGGCGGTGATGGTTTCCGGGGGCAGAGAAGAAACTATACAGGAGAAAGTGCATATTAATCTGGGCAGTTCCTGTAAGGTAGTTACAGGTGAAACAGGTAATTATCAGATGCGCTGCAGCCTGTTGGGAATCTTGCATCTTAAGGATGTAGATATCAATGTGATTCAGGAGAAAAAGCTGATTCCGGTGGGACAACCTATTGGAATTTATATGAAAACAGAGGGCGTTATGGTTATTGGAACGGGAGAAGTAAAAGGAATGGATGGAATGAGCTATGAACCAGCTTATAATCTGGTTCGTTCTGGAGACTATATTGAAGAAATTAATGGAGAAACGGTTTACAATAAAAAGGAATTGGTGGAGAAAGTAAACAATGCAGGCGAAGAAGCAATTTTGACGGTGCGCAGGAACGGAGAACATATTAAGGTAAAGGTAAAATGTATTAAAACTTCAGGAAACGAACAGAAAATGGGTATCTGGGTGCGGGATAATACACAGGGGATTGGTACGGTTACTTATGTGGATGAAGAAGGAAACTTTGGTGCATTAGGGCATGGTATTAATGATGTGGATACAGGAAAATTAATGGAACTGGAGGATGGAAAATTATATACTACGGAGATTATGTCTGTAATAAAAGGAAGTGCGGGAAATCCAGGAGCTTTGGAAGGAGTTATCTATTATAACAGCGGATCTGAGCGGGGAACTATAAGCGAAAATACAGAGTGTGGTATTTTTGGACAGGTAAATGAACAATTTATTGAGGAAGTCCAAGGAGAAGCATTACCCATTTGTTTAAAACAGGAAATCAAGAAAGGAGAAGCTTATATCCGGTGTACGGTGGATGGATATACAGATAATTTTCAGGTGGAAATACTAGAAGTACGCTTAAATGAAGGAGAAGTAAACAAAGGCATTGTGCTGAAGGTAACAGATGAACGGCTGTTAGAGCTGACTGGTGGAATTGTGCAGGGAATGAGCGGAAGTCCCATTATTCAGGATGGAAAAATTGTGGGAGCGGTGACTCATGTGTTTGTACAGGATTCTGCTATGGGGTATGGGATTTTTATAGAGAATATGTTGGGGCAGAATTAAGAAAAAGCAGGTAAGGCAAGATTTTGGGATTTTGCTTTATCTGCTTTGTTATGAAAGTTACCTAAAAGTGTCTAAAGCATTTGTATTACAAAAGCAGTCGTCTGCGGTGGAATGCTGGCTGTCATAAAAGAAGCGTGTTGTATGCGAACTCTTAAACCGGGCATAAGTCTAGAGAAAGGAATGGCTCTGCCTCTTTGATTTAAAATCACAGTATCTGGTGATAGGTTGAAACGGATTACAGAGGAGGGAGTAAAATCACTCATAGTAGTGACTGCTTGATTTTGGGAGTCTATTTGTATAATCCTTCCAGTGGTTGTTTCATAACTGGGGATTCGACTTATCACCTGAATTTGAAAGGCCTGCGCCTGAGGTGGAATACTTCTTGTCATAGCAGAGGAGAAGACTGCATTTATCATCATACCTATGGTTAATTCCCTGAAGGAAATTTGGACACCGACTTCGTTTAGGATTACTGTATTATTGTTAACGATTAAAACAATTTGATGGTTTTGGTTTCTGCAATTAGGGCAATTATTGTAGGAAATTGTCACAAGTCCTGCATTTCGGTCAAAAGAGATATGTTCAATAATGGCATTAGAAACAAAGTTCATAAGAACACCTGATTTCGCATTTATTATTAGGATATGCGCAAACTAAAAAGTAGTGACATTAGGAAAAATAATGTTGCCGGTAAAAGCTACAAGAAATTGCTGCATTGAATTTTGGTGATTCTAAAAAATGCTGACCGAAACGGTAGGATATTTAAAGAAAAATTGGAAATACTTTGAAATAACCTGCTTTTACTTGTATAGGGGAAGTATTTCCTATAAAATATGGAGAATAAGAATATAATCAAGGAGAAGGTTTATGAAGGAGAAAAAAGAGTTTAGACCTTATATTCCGGCAGAAAAGATAATCCCTGAATTCACGGTGGCATCCATTCTTATGGGGATTCTTCTTGCTGTAATATTTGGTGCAGCCAATGCGTATTTAGGACTTAGGGTAGGTATGACGGTTTCCGCATCCATTCCGGCTGCTGTTATAGCAATGGGTGTGATTCGTGTAGTAATGCGTAAGAATTCTATTTTAGAAAGTAATATGGTACAAACCATAGGTTCTGCAGGTGAATCGTTGGCGGCAGGTGCGATTTTTACACTTCCCGCTTTGTTTTTATGGGCAGCAGAAGGAAGAATGGACAAACCAGGCATTATGGAGATTACATTGATCGCATTGTTGGGCGGTGTTTTAGGTGTGATTTTTATGGTTCCTTTGAGGAATGCGTTGATTGTAAAAGAACACGGAATTTTGCCTTACCCGGAAGGAAGTGCATGTGCAGAGGTTCTCTTAGCCGGAGAAGAAGGGGGAGCAAATGCAACAACAGTATTTGCAGGCATGGGATTTTCTGCTTTATTCAAATTTTTAATCGATGGGCTGAAGATTGTTCCCAGTGAAGTTTCTTTTAGAATTAAAAATTATCATGGTGAAATCGGAACACAAATTTATCCGGCGGTAATGAGTGTTGGATATATTTGCGGACCTCGTATTTCCTCCTACATGTTTGCCGGCGGTGTTTTCAGCTGGCTAGTTATGATTCCAGTAATTGTATTATTTGGTGAGCAGCTTGTGTTATATCCGGGAACAGAGCCTATTGGTGAAATTTTTGCTGCCGGCGGTTTTTCTGCCATCTGGAGTTCTTACATTCGTTATATTGGTGCCGGGGCTTTGGCAGCAGGTGGTATTATTAGCTTGATAAAATCGTTGCCTTTGATCGTGCGTACATTTGGTGATGCCTTAAAGAGTATGAGGGGAACCTCTGGGAGAGAAACAACACGTACCTCCAAGGATATCAGCATGCGTATTGTAATTATCAGCGTTGTGGTGATTACCTTTTTGATTTGGCTGGTTCCGGTTATCCCAGTAAGCCCTTTAGGGGCCGTTATTGTTGTGGTTTTTGGTTTTTTCTTTGCAACTGTATCTTCTCGTATGGTAGGTCTGGTGGGGAGCAGCAATAACCCGGTATCCGGCATGGCGATTGCAACTCTTCTGATTGCAACAGTTATATTAAAAGTCACAGGTGATGGCGGCATACATGGCATGCAGGGAGCGATTGCAATTGGCTCTATTATCTGTATTGTAGCAGCGATTGCAGGTGACACTTCACAGGATTTAAAGACAGGGTATCTGTTAGGTGCAACACCCAGAAAACAGCAAATTGGTGAACTTTTTGGAGTTGTAGCAGCAGCTCTTGCCATTGGTGCAACCTTATACTTATTAGATCAGGCTTGGGGATTTGGTTCAGAGCAGCTGGCAGCACCACAGGCTACATTAATGAAGATGATCATTGAAGGTGTCATGGAAAGCAATCTTCCCTGGGGATTAGTATTTATCGGTGTATTTTTAGCCATTGTCATTGAAATTTTGGGAATTCCGGTTCTTCCCTTTGCTATTGGAGTTTATTTGCCGGTTCAGCTAAATGCCTGCATTATGGCGGGCGGTCTTGTGCGTCTTGCATTAGACAGACGGAAAGGCGAAAAGGAAGAGAAGAAACAGATTGTAAATGACGGGATTTTATACTGTTCCGGTATGATTGCAGGTGAGGGCTTAGTGGGAATTATGCTTGCGATTCTTGCAATTTTTGGATTGGATCAGGCAATTGATTTATCAAACTATATGAATGTTTCTGAAGTGGTAAATGCTGTCGGCAGTCTTGGGGTATTTGCATTAGTAATTTTATCATTATTGAAATTTTCCATTTGGAAGAAGCGAAAATAAAATTATGAAAAAGAAAAATAAAAAAAAACGAAAATTATTTAGAACGGTGTCCAATGAGACCGGCACAGCTTAGGTGGTCTGCAGATAAAAAAGGGCTGGTTACACTTCATATTGAAAACACAGGCTTTTTTAACTGCATGGCTCAGAAATTTTGGGGCAGACCTAAAGTCAGCCACATTCACTTAGATAAGATAGGAAGTTTTATATGGCCTCTTATGGATGGAGAGAAGGACATCATTGTTCTGGGGCAGCTGGTAAAAGAACATTTTGGTGAAGAGGCAGAGCCTTTATATGAACGACTGGCAAAATATTTTCAGATATTGGATAGTTATTCTTTTATCCTATGGAAGTGAGTTCGTGATGATTTGGTGAAATCTGAGGAGTAAAGTCATAATAAAGAAAAATGGTAGAAATTTCTTAAAGTTCTTTAAAAAATTGTGAAATTTGCTTTATAAAAGCTGATATCTTTGTTATAATGTTTTTCGGTGGAACCAAAATAAGGAGGCAAGTCAATGAATTATGGAAAAAAGGGGACTTCCAAAAAGAAAAAGGCATTAGCATCGAAAAAAGCAAGAGTTGGGAAAAAATTTCTACTTACTTTTTTTAAGGCAACATTAATAACTGTTTTTGCAGTAGTTATTTTTGCTGTATTTGCTGGATTTGGAGTCGTAAAAGGAATAATCGACAGTGCACCTGATATTTCAGAAATCAATGTTGTTCCAACCGGCTATTCTACCTTTGTGTATGATCAGGAAGGGAATGAAATTGTAAAGCTGGTAGCACAGAATTCCAACCGTATTCCGGTATCTATCGATAAAGTACCGAAGAATCTTCAAAATGCTTTTGTTGCAATTGAGGACGAGCGTTTTTATGAACATAACGGTATCGATCTGAAAGGAATCCTCAGAGCTGGAATAACGGGAGTTAAAAATGGATTTCATTTTACAGAAGGTGCAAGTACCATAACGCAGCAGCTTATAAAGAACAACGTATTTACCGACTGGGTAAATGGCGAATCTACGATTGAAAAAATTAAGAGAAAGCTTCAGGAACAGTACCTTGCCGTAGAATTAAGCAAGGTTATGAGTAAAGAAGAAGTATTAGAGAATTATTTAAACACCATTAACTTAGGACAAAACACTTTAGGCGTTCAGGCGGCGTCTAAAAGATACTTTAATAAGGACGTTTCAGAACTTACTATTTCAGAGTGTGCAGTTATTGCTGCTATTACTCAGAATCCTTCCAAGTATAACCCAATTTCTCATCCAGAATATAATGCGGAGAGAAGAAAAAAAGTTTTGAATAATATGTTGGAGCAAGGGTATATTACCCAGCAGGAGTATGACACCGCAATTAATGATGATGTTTATGATCGAATACAGGTTGTAAATTCCGACACAGAAGAAACACAGATATATAGTTATTATGTGGATGAATTAACAGAACAGGTTATGAAGGATTTACAAGAACAGTTAGGTTATACATCCACTCAGGCATATTATGCATTATACAGCGGCGGTCTTAAAATTTATGCAGCACAGGATGCGGAAATCCAGAAAATTTGTGACGAAGAATTTGCTAATACGGAAAATTATCCAGCAGGAACGAAAGTGGCTCTTTCGTATGAATTGTCTGTAGAAACTGCAGAAGGTGAAATTGTAAACCATAGTTCACAAATGCTGGAAAGATATTTTAAAGAAACAGAAGACAGCAGTTTTGATTTGGTATTCAGTGATGAAGAAACAGCAAGATCTTATGTGGAGAAATATAAAGCAGCTAAAGTAGAGACGGGTGACCAGATTATTGGTGAAAAAGTTACTATTACACCGCAGCCACAGTGTTCTTTTACTATTATGGATCAGTCAACTGGCTATGTAAAAGCACTGGTTGGTGGGCGCGGAACGAAAGAGGCAAGTCTTACATTAAACAGAGCTACGAATACAGTGCGTCAGCCAGGATCTACCTTTAAAATACTGGCAGCTTATGCACCAGCATTGGACAGTGCAGGTATGACATTGGCTAGTGTGCAGGACGATACAGAATATTATTATTCAAACGGACGTAAGGTGAGTAACTGGTATAGTTCAGGATACAAGGGACTTTGTACTCTTCGATATGGTATTGAACAGTCTTTAAATATTGTGGCAGTAAAGACTATAACAGATATTACCCCGCAGCTAGGCTTTAATTATTTAAAAAGCTTTGGATTCACTACATTGGTAGAACGCAGAGAAACTGCAAGCGGCGGAGTAGAATCTGATGTGATTCAGGCACTGGCATTGGGCGGTATTACAGATGGCGTGGAAAATATTGAGTTAAATGCTGCCTATGCAGCTATTGCCAATGGCGGAACGTATATTAAACCAATTTATTATACGAAGATTTTGGACAAGGATGGCAAGGTATTATTAGAAAATATACCTCAGACCACGCAGGTTATCAAGCCTACTACAGCCTATCTTTTGACGGATGCCATGACGGATGTAGTAACTAAGGGAACAGGTACAGCATGTGCCATCAGCGGTCAGCATGTGGCAGGCAAAACGGGTACAACTTCCAGCAATAAGGATGTTTGGTTTGCAGGATATACACCATATTATACAGCTACCATATGGGCAGGCTATGATAACAATCTTTCCCTTGAGGGCGATGAAAAGAATTTCCACAAAAAAATCTGGAAAAATATTATGACCAGAGTACATGAAAATCTGGAAGAAAAGGATTTTGAAAAGCCAGATGGTATTGTGACTGCTTCCGTATGTAAGAAGTCAGGGAAATTAGCACGTTCCGGTTTGTGTGACTGTGATCCGAGAGGAAGTATGGTAATTACAGAAATGTTTGCAGAGGGTACCGTTCCTACAGAATATTGTGATACCCACGTACGTGCAAATATTTGTACCATGTCAGGCGCTATTGCCGGAGAAAACTGCCCATTTGTTCAGCAGTCAGCTCAGGTATTCATAGTAAGACCAGACAGCAGTTATATAACAAGAGCAGACGGAAGCCGATATGCAAGTGACACAGCAGATACACCGTATGAAATTTCAGCAGCGATGATTGCAGCAGGCTGTCCGCTTCATGGAGGCACAGGTACCGTAAATAACGGTACTGTAACGACTAATGAGAATCAGACGGAAGTGCCGGCAACCCAGACAGAGGTCCCGCAGACTGAGCAGCCAGCGGATACACAGCAGGCGGAGCCGGAACAACCAGCGGCAGAAACAGTTTTGCCTTCTGATGATATGGGGACCGACAGCGGTGTTATTGATCAGTCCACCGGATTGCCAGCAAATCAATAGACAGCTTGCAAAAACAAATAAGAAGACGGCAGATATCAGTTGATGTCTGTCGTTTTTTACGGTATACTATTTAATTATAAATATAAATATCAGGTGAAAAATATGATAGAGAGTTATAAATGCGTATATTTAGGCGGTGAAGG
This sequence comes from uncultured Eubacteriales bacterium, assembly GCA_949289145.1. GTDB lineage: Bacteria > Bacillota > Clostridia > Lachnospirales > Lachnospiraceae > RUG11237. The sequence goes on from CASEML010000008.1 coordinate 13,443, forward strand.
AGAAATTGTAGAAAAAAAATCCCGGTTTATTGCCACAGTAGAGGCAGTAGAAAGTGAAGAAGAAGCCGTTGCCTTTATAGAAAAGATGAAAAAAAAATATTGGGATGCAAGGCATAATTGTTCTGCCTATGTAATTGGAGCCAGAGGAGAATTGGAGCGCTGCAGTGACGATGGAGAGCCGGGGGGGACAGCCGGAAAACCTATGCTGGAAGTATTAAGAGGCATGAAAATCTGTAATATTGTGGTGGTGGTCACCAGATATTTTGGCGGAACTCTTCTTGGAACCGGTGGTCTTGTGCGGGCTTATACAAAGGCAGCACAAGAGGGAATAAGAAACAGTGTTATAGTAGAAAAACAGTTGGCATCCAAATTACTGATCACTGCGGATTATAATGGAATCGGAAAAATACAATATATACTGGCTCAGAGAGATATTAAGATACTAACATCCGATTACGGAGAAAATGTAAAAATAACAGCTCTGGTTCCTGTATCTCAATATGGCTTTGTGGAGGCCGAGATTACAGAAGGAACCAATGGAAGGGCAGAGATGGAAAGACAGGAAGACATATATTTTGGTGTGGTAGACAAAGAAGTTATTTTATTTGAAAAATAAAGCGAAGGAGAACAAGATGAGTTTAGCAGATGATATTTTTATAAAGATGTGCAGGGATATTATTGACAATGGCTATAGCACAGAAGGTGAAAAAGTGCGGCCAAAATGGGAAGACGGCAGTTTTGCTTATACCATAAAACAGTTTGGCGTGGTGAACCGCTACGATTTGTCCAAAGAATTTCCGGCCATTACCCTGCGGAAAACGGCTATTAAAAGTGCTACCGATGAAATACTCTGGATATGGCAGAAAAAATCTAATAATATTCAGGAACTGCACAGTCATATCTGGGACAGTTGGGCGGATGAAAACGGATCCATTGGCAAGGCGTATGGATATCAGATGGGAGTAAAGCATCAGTATAAAGAAGGAATGATGGATCAGGTCGACAGAGTCTTGTTTGATTTAAAAAATAATCCTTACAGCAGGCGAATTATGACAAATATTTATGTACATCAGGATTTGCATGAGATGAATCTATACCCTTGTGCTTACAGCATGACGTTTAATGTGACACAGAAAGTGGGGCATGACAAACTGACTCTGAATGCTGTTTTAAATCAGCGTTCTCAGGATATTTTAACGGCAAACAACTGGAATGTGTGTCAGTATGCCGTTTTACTTATGATGTTTGCACAGGTATGTGATATGGAAGCCGGTGAACTGCTTCATGTGATTGCCGATGCACATATTTATGACAGACATATTCCTATTGTGAAGGAATTGATTACCAGAGAGACTTATCCGGCACCAAAGGTAAGTCTTAACCCGGAAATCAAAGATTTTTATGAATTTACTACAAATGATGTAATAGTAGAAGATTATGTGACAGGTCCCCAGGTGACGAATATCCCTGTGGCAGTATAGGAGGAACGTATGAATTTAATTGCAGCAGTAGATAAGAATTGGGCCATTGGCTTAAATAATAAATTATTGGTAAGGATTCCCAGCGACCAGAGATTTTTTCGTGAGGAAACTACGGGAAAGGTGGTTGTATTAGGAAGAAAGACATTAGAAACTTTTCCGGGAGGCCTTCCGCTGAAAAATCGTACCAATATTATCCTTTCCACAGATGAGAATTATAAGGCAGGGGATGCAGTTGTGGTTCATTCCATAAAAGAATTGTTAGAAGAATTAAAACAGTATGATTCAAAAGATGTTTATATTATCGGTGGGGAAAGTGTGTACAGAGAAATGCTTCCTTACTGTGATACTGCCCATATAACTAAGATTCATCATGCTTATGAGGCAGATACTTATTTTCCAAATCTGGATGAATTGCCAGAGTGGAATATTACAGCCACCAGTGAAGAACAGACTTATTTTGATTTAGAGTTTGAATTTGTTAAGTATGAAAAGAGATGTTAGTAATTGGAAAACTTTATTTATAGTGTGAATGCAACCTTTCCTATTTTTCTGGTGATTGTCATCGGGTATGTACTGAAGCAGATTGGTATGTTAAATGATGAGTTTGTGAAGGTTGCCAATAAATTTAACTTTAAGGTGACACTTCCTTTTTTGGTGTTTCGGGATATTTCTCAGGCGGACATTCGGCAAGATTTTGATGTAGTCTTTGTACTGTTTTGCGCCATTGCCACCACTCTGTGTTTTTTTGCGATTTGGGGTGGTGCCAAGGTGTTTATAAAAGATAAAACTATTGTGGGAGCCTTTGTGCAGGCAGCTTTCCGAAGCAGTGCGGCGGTGATGGGGATTGCCTTTGTTCAGAATATTTATGGCACCTCCGGGATGGCACCGCTTATGATTATTGGCTCAGTGCCTTTGTATAATATTTATTCTGTCATTGTACTGACTTTGGAGGCAGAAAACAGCGGACAGGGGAAAGATAAGCTGAAAAAGGCATTGGTGGGGATTGTAACGAATCCTATTATTATCGGTATTCTGTTAGGACTTGTGGTATCTTTGTTGGGAATTACCTTTCCTACAGTGGTGGATAAAACTGTGCAGAATATGGCAAGTATGGCTTCGCCGCTGGCATTAATTGCAATTGGAGCAGGCTTTGAAGGGAAAAAAGCCTTGGCAAAAATCAAACCTACCATTGCAGTGGCAGTGATCAAGTTGGTAGTGCAGACAGCCATTTTCTTGCCAATTGCTATTCAGTTGGGGTTTCGAAACGAGAAAATGATAGCTATTCTTGTGATGTTAGCGGCGCCCACTACGCCAAGTTGTTATATTATGGCGAAAAATATGAATAATGACGGGGTGTTGACTGCTAGTGCAGTGGTAGTAACTACATTGTTTTCGGCAGTGACATTGACACTATGGATTTATTTACTTAAGACCCTTGGAATAATTTAAAATCAGAGCATGGTAAAGGTGAGAAACAAGAGAGGAGAATCATTATGAAAGTGCTGTTTGCAAAGTTGCCATTTAGTGAAAATGGGAAAATTTGTGCTAAGAGAATATTTTTTTGCTTTGTTGTGTTATTGTTAGCGGAAATTTTTATATTTAATTTAAAAAGTTTTACTGGAAACAAAGAGAGTTATGGTGTAGAGTTTTCCGGGGCATGGACAGATACACCGGAAACAGTGGAGATTTTAGAAAATGGTGTGCGTTTTCATGGGGATGGTGAGGTTGTTTTTAACGTAGGTAGAGAGAATGTGAACGCAATTCAATTACATTTCTTAGGAGAGGATCAGAGATTCTTATGCAGTGCGGCGTTTACAGATGATAATTTTTCAAAGCAATACATAGTTGCCGCGAAGAAATATACTTCCTGTGCTTATGGGAAGTTTGATACCTCCCTTTTAAGCTATGGGGAACTGAAGGAAATAAAGATTTCCTTAACTGGCGTGGATAGCGATGTGTTCATAGATACTTGTGAACTCTCAGCAGCATTGCCATTTCATTTTTCATGGCTCCGGTTTCTTTCGTTATTTGTGTTGGCGGTATTAGTATGTGCCATGGTAAGTTTCAAGCTGTATGATTATGATTACAACAAGAACTCCCCAAAGCAGCAGAAAGTGATTTGGTTTTTATTAGTCATCTCTGTGCTCCTTTTATGCAGCTTTTACAATCCGGAGCAAAAAGCGGTAAAATATAGTGACAGTGATCTGACTTACAGCGATCCCTACACACAGATGTTTGATTCTTTTCATTCGGGAAGATTATCCCTGAAGGCAGAAGCACCTCAGGAACTGGCCGAAATAGATAATCCTTATGACCGGTCATTGCGTGAGAGTGTGGTGGGACGTAATTATTATTGGGACAGAGCTTATTATGATGGGGAATATTATTCTTATTTTGGAGCAACACCGGTATTGTTATTTTATTTTCCTTTTTACCTGATTTCAGGTGGTTATGTGCCAACAACCAATATGACATGTATATTTTTCGGTATACTTGCAATTATCTTTATGTATGGAGCGGTACTTGCCTTTGTTGACAGGTTTGTGAAAAAGGTTAATTTTCTATTATTATGTGCAATACTTGCTTCTTCCATATTTATTTCAGGTTTGGCGTGGCTTGTCAATTATTCCTGTTTTTATGTTGTGCCGCCTGTGGCAAGTACATGTTTTCTGTTTTTGTGTTTATGGACAGGAATCAGTGCCTGTGGGGAAAAGGTAAAATATAAACAGTGTGCGTTGTTTGCCATTTGTGGACTGGCTTTTGTGCTTTGTTTTGAGTCAAGGGCAACCAAAGCATTTAGTGCATTGGTGTTAGCTCCATTATTTATAGGAATTTTATTGGACAAGAAATTAAGTGTGAAAAGGCGAGCTGCATCTGTAATCAGCTTTTTAGTACCAGTAGTTTTGGGCTTAGCGGCAGTAATGGCATACAATTATGCCCGATTTGATTCGCCATTTGAATTCGGAGCAACCTATCAGCTGACGTTAAGTGATATTCATGCAAATACAGTGACCTGGAAACTATTTTTACCTGCTATGGTACACTTTTTCCTTCAGCCTATGACCATATCAGATGTGTTTCCGTATTTTGACTTTACTATAATTAATACTGCAAATTATGGAAAATACATGTGCACTGAGAGTTCGGTAGGTTTATTGATGTATCCTCTGCTGTGTTTAGGAATTTTGATTTTTCCGTTTTTACTGTATTCTTTGCGGAGAAATAAAAAAGAAAAGTATAGATACAATTATGATAGAATACGAAATTATACATATGCTCTTATGATGGTTATTATAGTGTTGGTTTCCTGGATAGATTTCTGTGTGGGCGGTATCGTTATAAGATATGTGACGGATGTGATGCCTTTAGCAACGCTGTTATCTGCATGGTGTTTATTGGAAACTTATTATCTGTCAGAAAAAGTACCGGCAGTAAGAAAGAAAATACTGCTTTTCTTTGTGCTTGCGGCCTTTGTAACTGTGATTCTGGGCTACAGTCAGGTATTATGGCAGCCGGATGGTGAAACCAATCTATATCACCCAAAGATCATATCTGTTTTAGAAGAATTGATTTGTTTCTGGAATTAGGAGAGTGCATAGATATGATTAAGAAAATAGCAAAAATCATAGGAATTTATCTGGTGGTTTATCTGTTATGTTCTACGGTATTTGTTTTGCTGTTTCATACACCACTGTTAAAGGGAATGGAAGTGCTTATGTACCGGGGAATTGTGTTTATACTTATGACAGGAATATTGGCAGCCATACTCATGTTTTTTTGCAAACGCAAATGGAGCAGTCTCTTCGATTTTAAGGATATTATTCTGATGTTTTTAGGATTTTGTTCCGTGAATATGGTATTATTTACTTTAATTCCGGTTACAGTAGAAAGATCTGTATCTGTATTTACGTTAAGCTATATGGAGGAAAATCCGGGTGTCTATACGATAGAAGATATGGAAAAAATATTTCAGGAGAAATACGTCTGTGAATTTCAGGCATTTGATAAACGTTTTAAAGAGCAGATTGTTTCAGGAAATGTAGATGAAACAGAAGAAGGATATGTTCTGAATGAACGAGGAAAGTTTACCGTTAAATTTTTCCGTGTGGTTTCTTCTATGTTCGGAACGGATGAAAGATTGATCTATCCCAACGAATATAACGAAGAAGATGCTGAGAAAACGGCAGAGTGATAATAGTAGCTGGATTATGAATTATAAGATTTCATAATCCAGCTGATTTTGTTTTAAGAAACGTTCTACCATAGTATCCCATTCCTTGTCTAACGTTTTATCCATAGTAAAAATATTTAAAGCAGTACCGCTGGTGCAGGTAATGATTCCCTGCTCAAAGTGGATATGCAGGAATAAACCGGAAACATCTGCTTCTGTAACCTGCAATCCCGTCTGTTGTATAAATTTTCCCGTATTTTTTTTGGAAAGTTTAAATACAAATTTGAAGAAAAGAGGTGTCTTCTTCCCTTTGATCACTTGAAAGCAAAAGGGCTTTAAATCAGCCCAGCGTGCATATTCTATATCTTCTCCCAGTTCGCTCCATTCTTCTGAGGTATAAAAATCCTTATTCCGCTTCCCGTCTAGGTGTACCGTAAAAAAGGTAGCAATGGATGCTTCCCTGACTAAGAAAGCATCAAATGCCTGGGAAAGCAGTAGTTTATTCATAAAGTCTTTGGTGTGTTCTATTTTTACTGATATCATAAAATCTCCTTTTTAGTTTAATTTAAATGCTGTTGTTGTGTTCGTTTTCTATGTTTATTTCCTCCCTGGTTCAAGTATAGTATAATTTATTGGTATATGCAATGAGCCGTTTCTAAATAAACATGAATTTATTTCGGGATAGAATTTTTAAAATAAAAAGCTGCGACTATCAATACCCTATAAGTATTATAGATAATCGCAGCTTATCTTACAAAATGCCAATTTCTCACTTAGAATATCCCTGCGGCATATCTATGCCGCCAAGGATATTCAGGTGAGAAACCAAGAACGAGGTGTAAATATGTATGCATCCACACTTAACACCTCGTGAATATATCTTAAGGTTAACAGACAAAATCGAAAATACACAACACGACAAACGCATGAGTAAATAATTTATGAACATTTCCCTTTTTTCTGATACAATAAAAAGAAAAAGGAGAATGCATATGGAAGAATTATTACAATGGATGGAGTATATTGAAGATGTTCGTCAGAAAAGAAAAGTCA
>CASEML010000009.1 GCA_949289145.1 uncultured Eubacteriales bacterium
AGCTTCCTGCGGACTCTGTCTTCTCTTCTGCCCATAACTTCTCCTTTGCGAAAAAATTTTTTTATATTTTATCATCTTTTTCCGCAAAAGGGCTTGTTTTCAGGATTTTTTGTGCGAATTATTTTTTTCCTTTCAGAACTGATTCCCTAAGTTTCCGCAGTTTTATCCACAAGGCTCTAAATCCATTTACATTCGCATTAAGCAGTGATGCTTTCTCTTGCTCTTCCTTCTCCTTATCCGAAGTTCATTATAAATAATATTTTCCATCAAATGTGTTTCTTCCACCTGTCGGAAACCATTTGATAATAATATCTTTGGACTTGAATTGCTCCCGGTCACATATATATCGACATTTTCAATGTGCAGAAGTGAATTCAATACCTCTTCAAAATCTGCCAGCATTTGTACTTCGTCCAGCAAAACGTAATATGGTTCCTTATCTGTAATTAGAGCATATGAGCCAGCAAATAATCTCTAATATTATGCCTCTTATTTTGCATATTGCAAATTTTTATTGAAATCTAAGGGCACATTTGCACCGTTTTTTCACCATTTTGTTGTGTAATCATTTATACCAGCATATCACTATATCCGGCCAAGTTAATGCCATCAATTCTCCGATACGAAGTCCTGTCGCCAAAGCCACAATTAACAAATTATAATAAATAATGGATTCTGGAATTGGCAAAACGCGTAAGAAAAATCGTCCATGTGAGTTCGTTGCCTTTTTCCTCCCCAGGTAAAATCCAAAATGTCTAATGAAATCCGTATCAGGTAAATATAGTAACTCTCATCAATGCAAGGCAGAGAACGGTCGCAAAGCCCATAAGCAATGACTTTTCGACCGTTCTCCTATTCACTCCAGCTGCCAAAGATAAGCTTGTAACACAAGGTACAATTAAAGGAAGTATATTGATTCCATAAATTAAGACATTTTTTAAGTAAAGCTCAGCTGCATACTATATCGCCGAATCAATATCCGCTGATCCTAAAGAACGTATGGTTTCCAAGAACCTTTTTTTCAGTAACGTTTTGATAACTTGGATTAGCAGTGTTAAAAGTATATTGTTCTTGACCATTAACTACTCTAGAACGCTTATTATAAAGACTATTTGTATTAAACCACAAACATGCAGATATCGGGTTTACCACCTCGTCCATATTCAAAGCAATTTCCAAACTATCACTCCATGCCGTTGATTCCAGATTAGGTTCAAGAAATCTGCTCGTACCCACGGTAGAAAATTGATTTGGATGCAAAATTACATCCTTATAGGTCGTTCCTCCGAATTCGCTTGCTCTTGCATGTTCCTTTCTGTTTCTGGCCACACACGCAACTGCGCGCTTGCCCATTTCACTTTCTCCCTCAGCTTCAGCATAAATCATCCTGGCTAGTAAGTCCAGGCCGGGTCTGCCTGACATTTCACTTACTGTTATTTTTTCTCCATATGTCATAAGTTAGTTTTCTCCTTTACTTTTGTATTGTTTTTTGTAGCTGCTACAAAAAGTAAAAAGTGCAAATTTTCTACTTTGTAAACCACATATACAAATTTCAAGAATAAACTGACTTATCCACTATGAAACCCACAAAATACTATTTAGAATCTAATAATTCTTCTCCCTTGTTCTCCGTATAATAATTATCAATAATCTCCATATTCTCGATATACCATCCTTCATCTCGGTAGGATGCCTCTATTATTTTTACAGTGTCCTGACTAATATCATCCTCCAGCAATGCGATAAAACGAACCATTGGCTTCCCATCCTTATGGAACAGCGCAGCTCCGATATACCTCTCCAAATCCCACCAATTCTCTGCATCTCCGAATTTATCAGGCTGACTTAGCGCAATATCCGGATTATGGATAAAATTCTTGGGATACTCCCGCCATTCGTTGTCATCATCAAAATAGAGCAGGGAAATCTCTGCTGCTCCGTAATTACTGCCAGTATCGCATCTTACTAATAAGACATCCGCCTTTCCGTTTCCAGACAAATCCCCTGTAGCTAAATAGGAGCTGTAATATCCCATATAATCCTTTACCACCAAAGCGTTCCCGACAGCAGCAGTCAGCTGTGTATAAGCTTCATCACCGGACCGGACATCTTTTACGTATACTCTGTCCTCCTCCCCATCTCCATTTAAGTCACTTCTTAATTCGATTCCCATATCAATGGGAATGTCCGCAGTCTGATGGACAGTTTCATTTTCTTTTATTTGAATACCGCATCCAAGTAAACATAGCGCCACACACATTATTACTATAAAGGCTGTTCCATTCCTTATCCAGAATAAAGTCACATTTTTCCCTGCCATTTTTTCTTTTCTCCAACAAATCAACCTCCGGAGCGTTTTTACGCGACGAGGCGGTGTGAAATCCGCGCAAAAGGACCATCTGCCAAATCCATACAGTCCACATACTGACTGCCGATTTTAAATGCGTAAAAGCTTCTGTGCTCTGCCGTCATGCTTTCCTCTGTACTTTCTGGCTGGTTATTATCCTGAAAATAGGCCGGCAGATAGGTTTCTTCCATATGCAGATCATCCCTTGTCATATTTTCAAGGTAAACATACAGGATAGTGCTGGCATCCTCCATTATAATGGCGTACTCGTATCTGTCTGACCAATCCGCCAAAGCCACATATGCTTCACTGGAGAAATTATCTTTATCAAAATACAGCGGGTTCGTCTGTCCCGCATAGCTTAGCTGCTCTGCGGCCAGTCTCTCCTTTTCCTTTGTAAATTCATCCTAGGCGTTTGCGAAACGCCAGAACCCGCATAAATACGGGATTCTTTTGTTGCTAAAAATAAAAATCTCCTCACGGTTTGTGGTATAATGGAGTTGCTGAAAACCATAAATTACATCCCGAAAGGAGACACTATTATGATAACACAAAAGCAGCTCACTTTGGCAGATATTTTTGAAGATTGTCAGGAAATTTTTGAATCCGACAAACCTCAGTTTCTTACTCTTCTTGAAAACCACATCGACCTAGATGAAA
>CASEML010000010.1 GCA_949289145.1 uncultured Eubacteriales bacterium
CGCAGGAGGTTTTAGCCGGTTTGAAAAGATTGTCACTATGATTGAGGAATCGGAAAAATTAAAATCCTCTTTGGAAGGCAAAGCAGAGCACTTGGCAGATAAACTGGTGCCCTATACTCTGGCAGGAACCGGGCTTGTATGGCTTGTTACGAAAAATGTGACAAAAGCGCTGGCGGTGCTTATGGTGGATTTTTCCTGCGCACTAAAGCTTGCTATGCCTATTGCAGTATTATCTGCTATTCGTGAGGCAAGCCTGTATAATGTGACAGTCAAAGGCGGAAAGTACTTAGAGGCAATGGCAGAAGCGGAAACCATCGTATTTGATAAGACAGGGACTTTAACAAAGGCACAGCCTATCGTGGCAGAGGTAATTTCATTTTGTGACCAGTCACCAGATGAAATGCTTCGAATTGCAGCCTGCTTAGAAGAACATTTCCCCCACTCTATGGCGAAAGCTGTGGTGGATGCAGCAAAAACAAAAAACCTAGAACATGAAGAAATGCATTCGAAAGTTCAATATATTGTGGCCCACGGTATTTCTACACGAATTAACCACCAAAAAGCTGTAATTGGAAGTTACCATTTTGTATTCGAAGATGAAAAGTGCAGAATTCCAGAAGGAATGGAAGAAAGATTTCAGCAGATTCCTGCTCAGTATTCCTGCCTGTATTTGGCCATGGAAGGTGAACTGGCGGCGATAATCTGTATTGAAGATCCATTAAGGGAAGAAGCTTCTGCGGTGATAAATTCCTTGAAACGGACTGGCATTAGCAAAGTAGTAATGATGACTGGTGACAGTGACAGGACGGCAAAAGTGATTGCAAAAAAAGTGGGTGTTGATGAATATTATTCAGAAGTTTTACCGGAAGATAAGGCAAAATTCGTGGAACAAGAAAAGGCAAAAGGACGCAAAGTCATAATGATTGGTGACGGTATTAATGACTCGCCGGCATTATCTGCTGCTGACATTGGAATTGCCATCAGTGATGGAGCAGAAATTGCCAGAGAAATTGCAGACGTGACCATTGGAGCCGATAACTTGTATGAAATTGTAACGTTGAAGGCAATCAGTAATGGACTAATGAAGCGAATTCATAAAAATTACCGTACCATAGTAATCTTTAATACTGGGCTGATCCTGTTGGGAGTGGCGGGCATAATACCGCCAACTACTTCAGCATTGTTGCATAATACCTCAACGCTTGCTATTAGTTTAAAGAGTATGCAGAATTTATTGACGTAACAGTTGATATTGGTTGAGAGGACGCTCATAAGTGCTGTTTTTCAAGACCGATAGGTTTGAGCAATTTACATTTTGGAATTTACGCAGCACAGCGACCTGACCAAAGGAAATTGTCGCATTCAAACTTGCCGTTTTCTAAGAACAGCCCCTAGCTGATACCATTCTTCTCAGAAGGGCAGAACATTTAACAGCCTTTCTGAGAAGAATGGTATCGGCTAGGGGCGTCCTGATAACCGTCAAGCCTGAACTGTTACAAATGTTATGATAAAATTGTTCAAAATTGGAACTGCGTATTGACATATCCATTGTCTGGGATTATATTATAATCATAAATCATATTAAACATATAGGAAATATATGTGAATAAAATGCAAATTAGTATAAGACAAGGAGGAGCCATGAGTAAGTTGATTTATTTGGATAATGCTGCGACCACCGCAGTGAAACCGGAAGTTTTTGAGGCCATGAAACCATATTTTTTAGAAGAATATGCAAACCCTTCCAGTGTATATAGTTTTGCTCAGCGCAGTGCCAGAGCAGTGGAGCAGGTCAGGAGCCAAATTGCTGGTATGCTTCATGCTAAGAGCAATGAGATTTACTTTACTGCAGGTGGAAGTGAGGCGAATAACTGGGCACTCAAAGTAATTGCAGAGTTAAAAAGGGAAAAAGGAAAACATATTATTACCTCCAACATAGAGCATCATTCCGTGTTATATACTTGTGAATATTTGGAAAAGCAGGGGTATGAAGTGACATATCTTAACGTGGACGAAAATGGCTTGATTTCATTGGAGGAATTAAAGGCGAGTATTCGCCCCGATACCATTTTAATTTCCATTATGTTTGCCAACAATGAAATAGGAACCATTGAGCCCATTGCAGAAATTGGTAAAATAGCCAATGAACATGGTATTGTGTTTCATACAGATGCAGTGCAGGCATTTGCCCATATACCGATTGATGTAGCAGCAATGCATATTGATGTCTTAAGTGCCAGCGCACATAAATTTAACGGACCTAAGGGCGTAGGATTTTTATATTTAAAAAGTAATATAAAAATTCAGCCGTTTATTCACGGCGGCGCTCAAGAGCGGGGCAAAAGAGCAGGTACTCTCAACGTTCCCGGAATTGTAGGCATGGGAAAAGCCGCAGAATTGGCAGAAAAGGAAATGGATACACGTATTAAAAAAGAAACAGAGATTAGAGATTATCTGATTCAAAACATCAGAGAACATATTCCGTATGTAAAGTTAAATGGAGATGAGCAGAAACGTCTTCCCAACAATGTGAATTTTAGTTTTCGTTTCATAGAAGGTGAGTCATTGTTATTACTGTTAGATCGTGCAGGAATCTGTGGTTCCAGCGGTTCTGCATGTACTTCAGGCTCTCTGGACCCGTCCCATGTATTACTGGCTATCGGACTGCCTCATGAGATAGCGCATGGCTCCCTTCGCTTAACCTTATCAGAGGAAAATACAAAAGAAGAGGCCGACTATGTGGTGGAACAGCTGCAAAATATCATAGAAAAACTAAGAAGTATCTCACCTCTTTACGAAGATTTTGTGAAAGGAGAACAGGAAAATGTATAGCGAAAAAGTAATGGACCATTTTACAAATCCAAGAAACGTAGGAGAAATAGAAAATGCCAGCGGCGTAGGAACGGTAGGAAACGCAAAATGCGGTGATATTATGCGTATCTATTTAGATATTGATGAGGATACCAAAATCATCAAAGATTGTAAATTTAAAACTTTTGGCTGCGGTGCCGCTGTGGCTACCAGCAGTATGGCAACAGAGCTGGTGATAGGGAAAACCATTGATCAGGCCTTAAAAGTAACCAACAAAGCAGTAACAGAGGCTTTGGACGGACTTCCGCCGGTAAAGGTGCATTGCTCTTTGTTAGCGGAAGAAGCCATTCATGCTGCCCTGTGGGATTATGCACAAAAGCATGGAATTGTGATCGAAGGATTGGTTGAGCCGAAGAAAGATATTCACGAAGGAGAAGAATAAACAAAGAGTAAAAAAATTATAAATTATGCCATCTTCGTATAAATTAGTGAGAAAATATGCTACACTATCTATCAGATATTAAGTTACAAAGGGGATAGAACAATGCATTATTTAGAACTTATTTCGGGTCCATTGATAGGCGCGATTATTGGTTATTTCACCAACCTTATTGCAGTAAAAATGTTATTTCGTCCGTTAAAGCCTATAAAGATTGGAAATTTTACACTTCCGTTTACACCGGGAATTATCCCAAAACGAAAGGATAAATTAGCGGAGGCTATTGGAAATACAGTGGGAAATAACCTGTTTACCAGACAGGATGTGCAGGAATTATTCCAAAATACCGGCGTGCGTAATTCTATTCTGCAGGGAGTGACTGCCAAAATAGAAAAAGCCATGGAGGCTTCTATAGAAGAAGTGGTTAAGAAATTTGTAAAAGAAGAAACTCTGGAGCGGAAAAAAGAGGATATTACCGATGTGCTTACGGTAAAGATTAAAAATGGTATTTTAGAATTGGATCTGAGTGCCTTAATTGCAGAGGGTGGAAGTGCTGTAATGAAGGAAAAGCTTCAGGGAGGCATGTTTTCTTTTTTGCTAAATGATGATCTGATTCAATCTATAGCAGAACCCATCGGGCGTCAGGTAGAAAAATACCTTGAAACCAACGGAGAAGAAATTTTTCGCCCGGTGGTGGAAAAACAGTTAAATGAGCTGTTAGATACAAATACAGAGCAGGCTTTGGACTTATTAGGGATGGACATGGACAAGCTGCAGGAAGCCTTAAATCAGGCATACGATACTTTGGTCAGCGAAAATATAGAAAAACTGCTGAATCAGTTTGATATTTCAGGTACCGTACAGAAGAAGATTCAAGAAATGGACGTGGCAGAACTGGAAAAATTAGTATTAGCTGTGATGAAAAAGGAGCTGGATACCATTGTAAACCTAGGGGCATTAATTGGCTTTGTGATTGGAATATTAAATATTTTTATCTAAAAAGAAACTCAGAATAAAATCTGGGTTTCCTTTTAGAGCAGGAACATGCCTCTCCTACCGGATACGGGCAATTATTTTATTACATTTTTCATAAATTTCATTTACATCTTCACCCAAAAAGAATTCACCGTTCTCATAAAGAATTTTTCCGTTAACCATTGTTAACAGAACATTATCCTTGCTTCCACTGTACACAAGATTTTTCACAAGATTATTTTCAGGCTGCATATTAGGTTTGTGAAGATTGATTACCACAAGGTCAGCATAACTGCCCGGAGATAAATCCATGGAATTTGATAAGCCCATAGCTTTGGCACCGCCCTTAGTAGCGGCTAACAGTACCTGAGAAGCATCTACTGCAGAGGCATCCATTTCACGTACCTTGGCAAGTCCTGTTACTAAGAACATTTCACGGAACATATCAAGACAGTTGTTGCTGGCAGGACCGTCTGTACCAATAGCAAGATTCAGCCCCTCATCTAAATAGCGTTTGATCGGAGCAATTCCGCTGGCCAGTTTTAAATTGGAAGCAGGATTCGTGATAACTGACATATTCTTTTCTTTGAAAATATCAATATCATTTTCATCAAAATAAACACAATGATATCCGCCGCCGCCATAGTCAAACATGCCGAGAGAATTTAAGTAGGCAGTGGGCGTCATGCCGGTACGGGATTTGCAGTCAGCTACCTCTGCCTGAGTTTCGGAATTGTGGGTAAATACAGGTGCCTGATATTTATGAGCCAGTGCAGCTACCCCTCTCAGCAAATCTTCATTGGTGGTATACTCCGCGTGGAATCCCAGCTGATAGCTGATAAGAGGATGGAAATGATTGTATTTATGATAACATTCCTCCAATCCTTTCAAAGAATGGACGAAATTATTTAAGCCGGACACAATAACAGTGCGGAATCCCAAGTCCACAGAAGCCTGTGCAATAGCATCAGAATTCACATACATATCAAAATTGGCAGTGATACCGCTGGTGAGGTACTCTAAAATCCCCAATTTTGACAGGGTGTAAATATCCTCATCTGTAAGTTTTGCTTCCATGGGAAAAACCTGTTTGTGAAGCCAGTCAGAAAGGGGTAGATCATCTGCATAGGAACGCAAAAAGGTCATGGCAGAGTGGGTATGGGCATTTTTAAATCCTGGCAAAATTAAATT
The DNA here is from genome assembly GCA_949289145.1 of uncultured Eubacteriales bacterium. Taxonomy (GTDB): domain Bacteria; phylum Bacillota; class Clostridia; order Lachnospirales; family Lachnospiraceae; genus RUG11237. The sequence goes on from CASEML010000010.1 coordinate 5,417, forward strand.
TCCATTCAAATCTATTTCCCGGTCAAAGTCAGGTGGCTTAGGTGCATCTTCCATGGTTCCGCAATAAGAAATCTGTTCTTCTATCACCCATAATTCCCCCTGAATCGTATGAAAATTTTCTGATAGGGGAAGAATCTTTGCATTGTATAAACGTAATTTCATAATAATCCTCCGTCCATAGTAATAATCTGTCCGGTTAGATATTCCGGAGCCTTGGAAAGCAATAGTGCCAGCTGCCCCACTTCTTCCGGAGTACCTAAGCGGCAGGCTGGAATTTCATCAATTAATGCCTGCATTTCCTCAGCAGTCAGGTGAGCATTCATTTCCGTATCAATCACACCACAAGCAATAGCATTTACCGGAATGTGGCTGGGAGCCAGCTCCTTTGCCAGTGCTTTTGTAAAGGTGTTCAGACCGCCTTTCGCGGCGGAATAGGCCGCCTCATAGGAAGCACCGCAGCTGCCCCAGATAGAAGAAATCATAAGAATTCTGCCCGATTTTTTTGCTACCATGGAAGGAATGATCTCTTTACAGCAATAAAAGGCAGAACTTAAATTAGTATTGATTACATTCTGCCATTCCAAAGGTGTCATATCGCTGATTAAGCCGAAAAATGAAATTCCTGCATTGGAAACCAGCACGTCAATTTCGCCAAACTCCGAAGCAATGGACTGAAACATATGTGCTGCTTGCTCTGGAACAGAAACGTCGGCACATATTCCCATACACCGTACAGAATAGGTAGTTTCAATTTCAGATTTTAATTGCTCCATTTGCGAAATACTGTTTCTGCAATTAAGTACCACATCATACCCATCTTGGGCAAAACATAACGCAATGGCTTTTCCGATGCCCCGAGAGGAACCTGTGATACATGCTATTTTTTGTTTCATAAATTATCCTTTCTTGTATAATTAGTGATATAATTTCCACGAATTGGTTATGGTGGAATCAATATACTATAAGTATAAAAATCATTGCACAAAAAAGCAAGGATTCTGTTTTTAAAAAGGCAAGTTTGTGGTAAACTAGAAGCAGTGAATAGACAACAGGAGGAAATTATGGAAAAAATATATGATCTGATCATAATCGGAAGCGGGCCGGCAGGCTTATGTGCTGCCATTTATGCTCAAAGAGCAAAATTATCCTGCATTACCATAGAAAAAAATTATATGAGTGGCGGGCAGGTGATCAACACTTATGAGGTGGACAATTATCCGGGATTGCCGGGAATCAACGGATTTGATATGGCAGAGCAGTTTCGCGCTCATGCAGAGAAACTTGGCGCTGAATTTACAGAGGCCGAAGTAGAAAAAATAGAACTTATGGAAAAGGATATAAAAAAGATAGTTGCTGGTGATAAGGAATATTATGCAAAAGCCATTATCATTGCCACCGGTGCAAAACACAGAACTCTTTCGGTGAAGGGAGAAGAACAATTAGCCGGTATGGGGGTATCTTACTGTGCTACCTGTGACGGTGCATTTTTTAAAAACAAGACCGTTGCTGTTGTAGGCGGCGGAGATGTGGCGGTGGAGGATGCCATTTTTCTTGCAAGAGGATGTGAAAAAGTATATCTGATTCACCGACGGGATGAACTGCGGGCAGCAAAAATACTGCAGGAGGCGGCATTGAAAGAAGAAAAAATCCTTCCGGTATGGAATAGTGTGGTAACAGAAATTACCGGAGCAGAAAGGGTAGAAAGTGTAAAAATTCAAAATGTAATCACAAAAGAAGAGCAGCAGCTTTCCGTGGATGGCGTTTTTGTGGCAGTGGGAATCCTTCCGAACACAGAGTTGTTTCAGGGGTTGGTTGCTATGGACAATAATGGTTATATTCAGGCAGGAGAAGATGGCAGGACAAGCGTGGAGGGTATTTTTGTGGCAGGAGACGTGAGAACAAAGCAGCTTCGCCAGATTATTACAGCGGCAGCCGACGGCGCCAATGCAGTCACATCTGTGCAGGAATATTTGATTCAATATGATAAAACGTGGAGGAAATTATGAGATTAGTATCTTGGAATGTGAATGGGTTACGTGCTTGTCTTACAAAGGGTTTTATGGAGTTTTTTGAGAATATAGATGCGGACATTTTTTGTCTGCAGGAAACAAAATTATCAGAGGGACAGTTGGAATTAGAACTGCCCGGCTATGAGCAGTACTGGAATTATGCAGAAAAAAAGGGATACTCTGGTACGGCAATTTTTACAAAACAAAAACCTTTCCACGTGACTTATGGAATAGGAATTGAGGAACATGATAAAGAAGGAAGGGTGATTACAGCTGAATTTGAAGAATTTTATTTTGTAACAGTTTACACCCCAAATTCGCAAAGTGAGCTGGCACGTCTTTCTTACCGTATGAGATGGGAAGATGACTTTTTGGCATATGTAAAGAAATTGGAACAGAAAAAGCCTGTTATTTATGCAGGGGACTTGAATGTGGCACATAAGGAAATTGATTTAAAGAATCCAAAAACCAACCGCAAGAATGCCGGATTTACCGATGAAGAAAGAGAGAAAATGACAAAGGCAATAGAAAGCGGCTTTGTGGACAGCTATCGTTATTTCTATCCGGATAAAGAAGGGATTTATTCCTGGTGGTCTTATCGTTTTCAGGCAAGGAAGAAAAATGCAGGATGGCGTATTGATTATTTTATGGTGTCAGAGAGCTTAAAAGGACGGATGACAGAGGCCAAAATTCATACAGAGATTATGGGGTCAGATCATTGCCCCATCGAGTTGGACATTCAATAGTAACAGTTCAGCCATGATATGTCATACAAATACATTATGTTTACATAAAATGCACTTGTATGACATATCATGAGCGGAACGCCTGTATATGAGCAAAAGTAGCTGCAAAGCAGCGGAAAGCACGTAGTGCGATTTTGCGAATGGTGTGGGCTGAACTGTTGCTTCAATAGTAACGGAATTAATCAGTTATCTTGACATATAAAATGTGCAGTGATAAAATGGCGAAGTGGTAAGAACTTAGCAGATATGTTCCGTCAGGGAATATATCTGCCTTTTTTCAGATAGAAGGAGGAGTTATATGGAAAATTATAGCATGTATTTTCCAAGCTATTCCATTGGACCAAAGGTGTATGACAAAATTTATGAAGTATGCAGTTCCTATGGAAAAAAGATAGTTTGTATCGGAGGAAAAAGAGCATTGCAGGCGGCAGAACATGCCATTAGGGAAGCAATTAAGAATACAGAGTTGAATATAACAGGGGTACTTTGGTATGGCGGAGAAGCTTCTTATGAGAATGTAGAAGCGTTAAAGAATAAGACGGAGGTCAAACAGGCAGACATGATATTTGCAGTTGGCGGCGGAAAGGCTTTAGATACCGGAAAAGCTCTTGCGGAACAGATAGGTATGCCTGTGTTTACATTTCCAACTATCGCCTCTAATTGTGCATCTACTACAGCGGTTGCGATCATGTATGAAAATAGTGGTGTGTTTAAAGAGCCATATTTTACAGAAAAACCGCCGATGCATGCTTTTATACATACAGAGATTCTTGCCAATGCGCCAAAACAATATATGTGGGCAGGAATGGGAGATACCTATGCGAAATATTATGAAGCATCGGTATCCTCAAGAAACGATGAACTTCCCCACTATTTAGAACTGGGAGTCAATGTAAGCCAGATGTGCGTGGAACCGGTATTAAAATATGGAGAAAGGGCATTGGGCGACAATGAGGCAGGGAAAGTATCTAAAGAGTTGGAACAAGTGGTATTAGCCATTGTGGTCAGCACCGGATTGGCTTCCAATCTGCTTACTAAGGAGCATACCGTACATTATAACAGCGGACTTGCTCATGCAGTATTTTATAGTTTGACAGTCTATCCACAGATTGAGGAGCGTCATCTTCATGGAGAAGTGGTGGGCTATGGTGTACTGATCTTGCTTTTGTGTGACGGACAGGAAGAAGAATTTCAGAAAGTATATGAGTTTCATAAGAAAACAAATCTTCCCACCAAGTTATCCCAGATAGAAATAACAAGGGATGAGTTTGAATCTATCCTTACCAGTATCAGAAACCGCAGTGACATTGCTCACTATCCTTATGTAGTTACAGAAGAAATGATACGGGAAGCATACGAAAGATTGGAAGCACTTGATTAGAAATATCATATTATATTAGAATTTTTTATAAATAGAAAGAGGAGAAAACAATGAAATTAAAGACTATGATGAAAAAAATAGCAGCCTTGGGTATGGCAGTAGTTATGATGGCAGGGTTTACAGCCTGCGGAAGTGACAAAGAAAACGTGATTAAAATAGGTATTATACAAATGGTAGAAAACGGCGCTTTTAATGATATGCGCCAGGGCTTTATTGATGAATTGGAAGCAAAAGGCTACGGAGAAGATAAAGTGGAGATTATTTATAAAAGTGCTCAGGGGGATGCCACAAATTTAAATACCATTTGTCAGGAAATGGTAAGAAATGATGTGGATCTAGTGGCAACCATTGCAACACCTGCAACTCAGGCAATGGTAAATTTAGAAAGCGATATTCCGGTGATCTTTGTGGCTGTTTCAGCACCGGTAGAGGCAGGTGTGATTACGGAAATGGAAAAACCGGACAAAAATGCAACAGGCACCTCCAATGCGATTCCAGTGGAGGATATTTTTGCATTGGCAGACCAGCTGACACCGGGATGTAAGACATATGGTTTCTTATACAATACAGGGGAAGTCAACGCCTTAAATACCATTAACGATGCGAAAACATATTGTGATGAACATAATCTTTCTTATGTGGAAGCTGTTGTTACAAATTCTTCCGAAGTGCAGCAGGCAGCACAGACACTGGCAGAACAGGTGGATGCTATCTTTGTTCCCAATGACAGCATGATTCAAAGTGCAATGCCCAACGTAGCAGAAGTGGCAAGAGATGCAAAGATTCCTGTATACGGAAGCTCAGCAGTTATGGTAACCTCCGGTGCTTTTGCAACTATTGCAGTGGATGATAAAGAGATCGGTGCCCAGTCTGCAGATATGGCGATTGAGTATTTAGAAGGCAAAGCAATTGAAGACATTCCGGCTATTGTAGTACCGGCCCAGTCTACGGTAATTAACCAACAGACCGTAGAAGCATTAGGAATTGAATTAAGTGATGAGGTAACATCTTCAGCTACCTTTGTACAGGATACAGAAGAAAATTAAGATACAGCAAGAAAAGAAAGGAAGAAAAGAAAATGGCGTTAGTGTTGGGTTCCTTGCAGTTAGGGCTTTTGTATGGGCTTTTAGCGATGGGGATTTATATTACATTTCGAATTTTGAATATTCCTGACTTGACTGCAGAGGGAAGTTTTACCTTTGGATTGGCGGTTTCGGCCGCCTTTACTGTGGCAGGGCACCCAATGCTCGGCATTTTATTTGCCATATTAGCAGGTGCACTGGCAGGGGTGATTACAGGATTTTTGCAGACAAAGTGTGGAATTCATCCGATTTTGGCAGGAATTTTGACCATGAGTGGTCTGTATACCGTAAATTTATGCATTATGGGCAGTAGTTCCAATCTATCACTGATTGCAAATGATACATTATTTAAGATGAGTTATGATTTATTTGGGTTAGACAAAGAAATTTGCAAGCTGCTCATAGCAGCTCTGATGGTTATAGTGATCGCAGTACTTTTCATTGTATTTTTCCACACTCATATCGGGCTTTGTATTCGAGCAACCGGGGATAATGAGGAAATGGTAAAGGCCTCTTCCATTGATATCAATGTGACCAAAATACTGGCTCTTGCCATTGGAAACGGAAGTATTGCATTGTGCGGCGGTTTGATTGCACAGTACCAGGGGTTTGCGGATATTAATTCCGGTGTGGGGATTCTGGTGGTAGGATTGGCTTCTGTAATTATCGGGGAACTTTTTATTCGGAAGAAAACAGTTACGGCAGGGATTCTCAGTGCCATTGTGGGTTCTGTGGTTTATCGTTTTATTGTGGCACTGGCTATGTCTAACAGCTTTTTCCCGGCATATGCCCTGAAACTGGTTTCATCTATTATTGTTGGTGTAGCACTGGCGTTGCCGGCGATGCAAAGTTTCCTCAATGGAAAGAAAAACAGAAAGTCCCAGAAGCAGGAATATTTAAGAGTTTACAGCGAGCAGAAGGGAGGAAAATAAAATGTTGGAGTTAGTAAACGCACAAAAAACATTTTTAAAGGGTACTCCTAATGAACATAGAGCATTGAATGATTTGAGTCTTACTTTGGAAAAAGGGGATTTTGTTACGGTGGTAGGTTCCAATGGTGCAGGAAAATCCACTTTATTTGGTGCTGTCTGCGGAAATTTTATTTTAGATAAGGGCGGTGTTTTTCTAGACGGAGAGGATATTACCTTTATGTCAGAGCATAAAAGGGCAAGACGTATTGGCAGAGTGTTTCAGGATCCCATGCGGGGAACGGCTCCGAATATGACCATTGAAGAAAATCTTGCACTGGCATATTTTAGAAACCGTAAAAATCCATTTAAATTTGCCATCACCAAAAAGGACAGTATGATGTTTCGGGATTATTTAAGCCGTTTTTCTATGGGGTTGGAAGAACGCATGGACGCTAAGGTGGGGATGCTTTCAGGAGGTCAAAGGCAGGTGGTAACTCTTTTGATGTGTACCATGACTACTCCAAAACTGCTGTTATTAGATGAGCATACAGCAGCTCTTGACCCGGCTACGGCAGAAAAGGTTATGAGTATCACCAAAGAAATCGTAGCAGAGAAAAAGCTTACTACTATGATGATTACTCACAATTTAAAATCTGCATTAGATACAGGAAACCGCTTGTTAATGCTTGACAGCGGAGAGATCATACTGGATGTGCGTGATAAGGAAAAGAGTGAACTTACCTTAGACGGTCTTATGAAATTATATTCTCAGAAGAAGAATAAGGAACTGGACAATGACAGGATGTTGTTAAATTAAGTTTTAAGTGAAAAGAATCTAGGAAAGATATATTGCTGTGGAGGCAGTTAGCAAAGAGAGCTCCCCGTTTTCAACGGAGGAGTTCTTTTTGTGATGGGAGATATGTTTGTATAATTCAACTATGGGTTTCTTCACAATCAGTCAGTAAATAGAAAAATGAGGTTTTCCAAATGGAAGGATAGTAAACGACAATCCATGAATATCTGCTTTCCAAATGTATTATCAAAGCACTATCAGACGTTAAAGTTTGACGGGGCTTTTTCATTTTTCAGTAATTTTAAAAAACTTATTGACAACATTCTTTAAATTGTCTATACTATAGGTGTAAGGTAGTTAGTTACTTGACTAACAAACATGCAAACGAAGGAGTGATATAGTTGAACATAAATCTGAATATAGAAAAACCTATATTCATTCAGATTGCAGAGCAACTAGAGGATTCTATATTTACGGGAGTATTTCCAGAGAAAACTAAAATCCCCTCAACTAATGAAATATCGGCTTTGTTGAATATTAATCCTCATACTGTTTTGAAAGGAATGAATTTGCTTGTGGACGACGAAATTATCTATAAGAAAAGAGGATTAGGAATGTTTGTAAAGGAAGGTGCAGTTGAAAAAATACGTCAGAAAAGGCAGGGACAATTCTATAACCAATTCATAGCGTCACTGATTGAGGAAGCCAACAAATTGCACATGACGAAAGAGGAAATTATTTCTCTGATAGAAAGGGGTTATGAAAATGAACGCAATTCAAATTAAGAATGTGACAAAACAATATAAAGATGTTACCGCACTCGATGATGTTTCCTTTTCTTTTGAATACGGGAAAATCTATGGATTTTTAGGTAGAAATGGGGCCGGAAAATCTACGCTTATCAACATCATTGCCAACCGTATTTTTGCGGATAACGGAGAAATCCTTATTGATGGTATTCCTGTCAAAGAAAATATGAAAATTCATGAAAAGGTTTTCTGCATGAGTGAAGTTGATTTGTACGATACAAGCTTAAAAATTAAAGAGCATTTTAAGTGGATCAACCGTTTTTATGACAGCTTTAACATAGAAAAGGCATTTGAGATTGCAGAAAAATTCAATCTTGATACAAGCAAGAGATATAAGGCATTATCAAAAGGCTATCAGTCCATTTTTAAATTAACTGTTGCTTTGGCTCTTAATGTTCCGTATGTGATATTTGACGAACCTGTGTTGGGCTTGGACGCTAATCACAGAGAATTGTTCTATGACTTGTTATTGAAAGATTATGAAAGTAACGAACGGACAATCATTCTTGCAACACACCTTATTGAAGAAGTGGCAAATATTATTGAGGAAGTTGTTTTGATTGATAAAGGAAAAGTAATGTTGCAGGATAACGTAGGTTCATTGCTGGAAATGGGGTACAGTATATCTGGGCTTGCACATGAAGTAGATGCTTACTGCGTTGATAAAAATGTCATTGGGTATGATGAACTAGGAAATCTCAAAATTGCCTATGTGCTGGGAGAAAAGGCACCGCTTCCTAAAATCGGTAATCTATCACTTTCAGCTATGAATTTACAAAAATTGTTTGTCAAATTGACAGAGAAAGGCGGTAACTAATATGCAAAAATTAAAAACTATAATTCAATATGAATGTACTACTTCGTTTAAATATATCTGGTATTTTTATGGAATAGAGCTTTTAATTGTATCGTTGATTTTTATGATTATTGCTATTACTATGGGAAGTATACAGCGACCAAGTGTAAGTTGTTTGGAAACAAATACGATTGTCTATGTGGGTGTTTTAGGCGCATTAGGATTTAAAGAAGATTTTAAAATGTTGATACAAAACGGCTTTACTCGTAAATATATATTTATTTCAACGGTTTCGTTGTTTGCTTTCGTATCTGGGATAATGGCACTTGTTGATACAATTATAGGAAATAGTTTAAGTCACATACTGTATGCTTATTCAACCATGTTTGAGAGTATTTATGGATATAATAATGTTTTTGCGAATTGGCTATTGCTATTTCTTCTATATATGGTAATTTGCGAACTCTTATATTTAGTGATACTCGTGATATATAAAGCTGGAAAAAATTTATCAATATGTTTGGGGGTTTCTCTTGGCGGTATTATATTATTGATTACTGCTGTGTTCCAATATGTTTTATCCGATGAGGTTGTAAATAATATTTCACAATTTGCAATAAAAGCAGTGGGATTTATGGCTGATGGAACAATCAACTATCTGTTTCCTGTTTTTTCATTATTTTTGTTAGTAGCAGTTTTAGGGATTGGCTCTTATATAATTATTCGCCGAACAGAATTAAAGTAATAGCTATTGATATGTAAGTGTGTAAAAGCATAAAGTTAGGTGTTTGTATGGGAAAATATTAATTTTAAGGAGCATTCCTGTAATTCAGAAATAATGCCAATTGAATAAAAGAAAACCTCGAAGTACAATTAAGGTGTTCATCTTGGCGGATGAAAAAACACTTTAACAATACTGGAGGTTTTCAATAATGAATTTAACA
>CASEML010000011.1 GCA_949289145.1 uncultured Eubacteriales bacterium
ATAAACACCATTACTAAGCACCATATGTAGCTTGCCAACAACATCCGCCTTGACAAACTCACATTTCTTCTTCCATGGCTTTGGTCTGTTATTTATATCGGTACCAGCAAGCGTTCCCCGGCTTTCTGCCAACTCTGCCTGCCATTTCACCATATATTTTTCAATATCCTCTATACCTAATTTTTCTGTTTTATTCAGCAAAACATCCCACTGATTCGGATAGGCATTCCAGTTTTCATCCACAAATGCACTGTTACCATTTTTTAGTGCCTGTCCCTGTAAGGGCAATGCAATCAGATTACCGATGCTGCTTGCCACATCCTGAGACGGATACATTCTGTCATAGTAATGAAAAGATTTTAAGTTAATAGATGCAGAACCTTTATCTAGTAACAGAAATCCAAAATTTCTGGCTACAGAAGCCGGTATTGCTTTCTTAAAGAAAATCCATACATGAGCACCTTTACCGGAGCGAGAACGCTCAACCAATGGCTTAATACCATTTATCTCACACATCTTCCTAAGAGCATCTACTTCCTTATGCCATTCATTATCCGTATTGGCAAAATCTGTTGCCTCTGCGCCTTTTTCATGATTATCAAAATCAAATACAATAAATCTGCACATCCCATTGGGCAACAGCGGATATACACCTATTACATCTGAGCCATCCTCTTTGTACCCTAACAAATGTGCAATAATTTTCTTTACATCCAAGCGTGTCCACTTGGTATTTTCACATTCGTCACAGAAAGCCTTTTCACCCCGTTGTTTTGGACAAAGTCTTGCATCCCATCTATTATCACATTGTGGGAAATAACCACCATTTTTACCACGCTTTGCGTAAACATCCTCCCGTCCCCAAAACATGGCAAAAAACTTCTGTGCCATTTCTTCTGTAATATAGGGCGGATTAACAATACGCTCTCCTTGGTCTGGATCGTACTCTTCCGCATTTCCTATCGTCTCTTCAAAAGGATTGACCTCGTCATACGGAATATTCTCTTTTTTCAGTTTTTCTTTTAATATCCGATTTTCATATTCAAGAAGTCTGACGAGCTTTCTTAAAGACTCCGCATCATATGCTTCTATATTCACAAATATCACCTGCAATTCCTATGTATATAATCCCCTGTTACCTACATAAAATAAAATCCACACTTTCTTTTAATTCATCACTGAAATCTGCCAAATCAGCAGTTGTAATCACACCACTATTAATCAATGTCACAATATCGAAAATCATATTCCCTTTGCTTAATTCGAGTATTACTCCCGGATGCTTTTTATCCTTTTTTATTCGTTCTTCCAGCTTCCAGAACTTATCTGAAGCATTCTCTTCGCCTTCTAATAAATCCATATATTCCTTAACCAAGCGTTCCATATACGCTTCCTGCCAATCAACAATACACATTCTGAATAATTTCCAATCGCTTTTGGGAATTTCCATGTAAACAGCCTCCAATCTTATAAGTTAATTTCATACGTCTTGCCATTGTCCCAACGCAATTATATGTCAATTCCAACTATTTCTCAATCTAATCATCCATTCCGCCGCTGAAGCTGGCGGCACAAATAGTCATGAAAAATGGTGTGCGCCTCCCACCACTTTGTTTATAATTGTTACAGGGAACTGCACTGCAAAGCACGGTGAGGAGAGTCGAAGACTTTCTTTCAGGAATCAAATCAGTGTAAACCATATCTTTCAAGCTAACACTTAACGTAAAAACTCACCAACTGCATATAATACTATTGCAGATTTATCCGGAAATACCGTATTCATCTATGGAGCAATGGCTCCCTTTTTATTCCTGAAAACAGAAAACGGACCCCGAAGAGCCCGTAATCTATGGTATAATTAGATATGCCTATTAACCAAAAATACCATAAAAATTATACCGAATTCGGCGAGCCTTATCA
>CASEML010000012.1 GCA_949289145.1 uncultured Eubacteriales bacterium
ATCAATATAAAATAGCTTACTATTCCTTGCACCAAAAGTCAATAAAGCTCTGAAAAACAATAAACGCAGGGAACTTCTTTCATTCCGTTAAATTTTCAAAAAAGAGATTGACACTGTGTCAGAATAGTGTTATAGTATATATACTGACACAGTGTCACAGTTAAAGCAATGATTGCATCGAAATAAGTTAGCTTTTTCTAAAAATTTATAGAAATTATCAAAGGAGGTTTTTCAAATGTTAGGAAACTTTTCATACTGTAATCCGACAAAATTATATTTTGGAGATGATTCACTCAATTACTTAAACACAGAATTACCAAAATACGGAAAAAACGTTGTGCTAATTTATGGCGGTGGTTCCATCAAGAAAAATGGCATCTATAATGAAGTTATGAAACTTTTAGACGAGAATGATAAAAATGTGGCGGAAATTTCTAATGTTATGCCAAACCCAACTGTGAATAAACTCTATGAAGGAATTGAAATTGCTCGGAATCACCATGCAGATTTACTGCTTGCTGTAGGGGGAGGTTCTGTTTGTGACTATGCAAAAGCAGTTTCTGTATCCGTGAATTGCATGGAAGATCCTTGGGAGAAATACTATTTGCGTTTTGAGGAGCCAGACTGTGAAACTCTGCCAGTTGGCTGTGTGCTGACTATGGTAGGAACTGGTTCAGAGATGAATGCTGGAGCCGTGATTACAAATAGTGAAACGAAGCAAAAAATTGGTCACGTCTTTGCCGATGAGAAGATCATGCCTAAGTTTGCCATCCTAAACCCAAAATACACGCTAACGCTGCCTCATTACCAGATGGTTGCCGGCATTTACGATATATTCAATCATATCTGTGAGCAATATTTCTCTGGCGAAGATGATAACACCAGTGACTATATCAGTGAAGCATTGATGCGTTCTCTGCTTCACTCCAGTCGAGTTGCCAACAACGATCCTCAAAATTATGAAGCCCGCAGCAATATCATGTGGACGGCTACCTGGGCTCTGAACACTTTGATTTCCCGTGGCAAATCTACCGATTGGATGGTTCATATGATCGGTCAATCGGTTGGCGCATACACCAACGCTACCCATGGTATGACATTGGCTGCCGTTTCCTTGCCTTACTATCGTCATATCCTGCCTTATGGTTTGCAAAAATTCAAACGATTCGCTGTAAATGTATGGGATGTTAACCCTATTGGTAAAACCGAAGAACAAGTAGCACAGGAAGGTTTGAATGCTATGGAAAATTGGATGCGTGAATTAGGTCTTGTAATGAACCTTTCCCAACTAGGTGCCACCGAGGATATGCTGGAAGGAATCGCAAATGGTACAATTATTATGCCTGGCGGCTACAAAGTGTTAGAACATGATGAAATTATTAAAATTTTAAAGGAGAGTTTAATATGAGTAAAAAAACTTTAATTGCATACTTTTCTGCCAGTGGTGTAACTGCTCGTGTAGCAAAACAGATGGCAGAAGCAACTGGCGCAGATTTATATGAGATTTGCCCAAAAGAACCTTATACTTCCGCAGATCTGGATTGGATGGACAAAAAAAGCCGCAGCACAATAGAAATGAACGATCCTTCCAGCCGTCCAGCCATTGCAAACCCAGTACAGAATATGGAACAATATGATACAATTTTCATTGGTTTCCCTATTTGGTGGTATGTAGAACCTCGCATCGTAGATACTTTCTTGGAAAGTTATAATTTTTCTGGAAAAAAG
>CASEML010000013.1 GCA_949289145.1 uncultured Eubacteriales bacterium
AAGGTATACTTCCTCCTGATGAACCATTAGCTTCTTGATATAATTCGCCTATATCTATAACACTTCAAAAAGTTGCCTAATTTAGGCAGCTTAGTAAAGTGCGTCCATTTATGGCTGTCCTCTACTTTCTTTCACACTAATTCATCCTCCTTAACAGTTTCTGCAGAATATTTTCAACTGCAACATATTTCCCGTTTCAATATTATTTTATCCCTGGAAATGTCCGCAATCAATTTTGTTTTTCGTTGGGATTGATAAGTGAAACTTATCTGATTGATCTCTTTTTCACAAAATAAGGGTATGTCAGATTGATCCAACATACCCTTAAGATTTAAACATATTAATGCCGCTGCATTTTCAATTATCCAAAATATCTCTTTAACAGACCTTCGAATGCCTTACCATGTCTAGCTTCGTCACGAGCCATTTCATGAACAGTATCATGGATTGCATCAAGATTAGCTTCCTTAGCACGCTTTGCAAGGTCAAACTTACCTGCAGTTGCACCATTCTCAGCTTCTACTCTCATTTCAAGATTCTTCTTTGTGCTGTCTGTTACTACTTCACCTAATAACTCTGCAAATTTTGCAGCGTGTTCAGCTTCTTCGTAAGCTGCCTTTTCCCAGTATAAACCAATTTCAGGATATCCTTCTCTATGTGCCACTCTTGCCATTGCAAGATACATACCTACTTCGGAACATTCAGCATTGAAGTTAGCTCTTAAATCTTCAAGGATGTCTTCACTGACTCCCTGTGCTACACCTACCACATGCTCTGCTGCCCATGATTTTTCTCCACTCTGTTCTGTAAATTTAGAAGCTGGTGCTTTACACTGTGGGCAAAACTCTGGTGCTGCTTCTCCTTCATACACATATCCACAAACCTGACAAACGAATTTTTTCATTTTTGAATTCTCCTTTCATTTCAAAAAACTATTTACAATTTTCACAACTTCCGTAAAAATATGCCACATGTCCCTCTACGACGCCTCCAAAATTAGCATTTGCAATTTTGTTAATCTGGTCGATACTCTCCATTTCAAGGTCCATAACGCTTCCGCATTTTTTACAGATAAAATGATAATGTGGGAGTGGATTTCCATCAAAACGATCTGGTCCATCTCCAGTTGATATTTTCATAATCTCACCCCGCTCTGAAAGCAACGCTAGATTACGATATACTGTTCCAAGACTAATATTAGGATATTCTTTTCTTACATTGGTGTATACAACGTCAGCAGTGGGATGATCCTTCCTACTCATAAGGAAATTTTTTATGGATTCTCTTTGCCTGCTGTATTTAAGCTGTTGCATAATTACCTTCCTTCCTGTGAGAAAAGTCATTTTAATAATAGTAGTGATTACTATTTTAGTATAATTAATTTACCCGTCTTTGTCAACTATTTTTTCAATTAATTTTTGCTTTTCTTTTCGCGTCAAATGTTTAATCTCATATTCTCTGCGCATAGCTTCTTCTTTTGTTTGGAAACTCTCATAGTATCTAAGCACTACCGGCAGCCGGGAGCGGGTATACTTCGCTCCTTTTCCCGCATTATGTGTTTTAACACGTTTCTGTAAATCTGTGGTCCATCCTGTATATAATGTGCCGTCTCTGCATTCTACTATATATGTATAACTCATAAAATCACCTTACCGTTACTTATATTTTACGACAAGGTGATTTTTCTGTAAATACCCAATATTTAATTTAAATAATCTAACGGATTTACAGAAGCTCCGTCTTTTTCTAACTGAAAATAAAGGTTACTTCCTTCTTTTAAATAATAGCGGGAGGGATCACTTACACTCCCAAGGACTTGCCCTGCGCTGCAGGTATCTCCCTCTTGCAGCGTAATATCCTTTAACTGCCCATATATTGCCTGATATCCGTTTCCCAAATCTACTGTCATTGTGGTTCCAGTCTCGTCCAGTGTTTCTATGGATACTATTTTGCCATCTGCTGCGGCTTTCACACTGTCTCCTGTCTCGCATCCTATAATCAATGCAGGATTGTATTTATACTGATCTAAAGTTGCAAAATATATGGTATTTTCCATACTATAATTCATGATCACATTTCCTGATACCGGCCATGTAAGCTTCTGCTCTGGACTAAAATTAAGTTCCACATCACTGCTTTCATTGACTGCAGACATAGACATTGCTTCTGCTGTTTCCTCTACTTCCTTTGTTTCTTCCTGTTCTTGTGCTTTGTCCCCAGTAGCTGCATTTTCATTTTCTGTTTCTGCCATTGCCATCTGCTGGTTCTGGTTTTCCGTTTCCTGTGCTGTCTCTTCACCCTCATCTGTCATTTCATTTCTGGCACTTTTAGAAGATTCTTCTTTGTACTCATCTGTGGCATCCATTACATTGTCCATGCCAAACTCACTTCCTGTTTCTTCCTGGTCAGCTTTTGCTAACTGTTCGTTTTCTTCTGTCTTCGCCGTTTTATTTTCATCTACTTCACTTAAATCCACATATCCCGAACTATCCCTGGTAGTAAAATTCCCCAACGCATATGCCCCTGCCATAGTTGCTGCGGCAGTAAAAATAAGTGTAAATGCTGCGGCAATTTTTTTATTTTTCTTCATTCCTATCACCTCAGTAATAGTCTTGACCAAATCTGTTGTTTTATTCACTGATAAATTCTATATTTTTAAAATAGTAGCTGAGAATAGTTTGATAGTCCTCTCCATTTTTCGCCATTTCATTTGCATTAAACTGGCTTAGGCCAATACCGTGACCAAGTCCTTTGGTCGTAATTCTTATTTTTCCGTTTACTTCCTCCAATTCAAAACAGGCAGAATTTAGTTCCAAAACCTTCCGAAATTCCTCTCCTGCCATAATATGTTCTCCTATTTTTATTTTGGTGGCATATCCTGCCGCATCCTTTTCGTTGATTTGTATCTGTGACATTACATCTTCCGATAGATTTTCCTCTCCTAAAACCGCTGCCAGCTTCTCTGCCATAGACTTTTTGTCCAACATGGTTACTTTTAAATAGTCCTCCGACAAAATATCATAAGGATTCTCCACCGTCTGCAGATAGGGATAATTTTCGCTGTGATATACCTGATTGCCCTCCCGGCTGTTTCCATTACTTACCGCATGATAGGAAGGATCTATATACTGCCCCTGATATTTCATTACAATGCCGCTGGTTTCTTCCGCCGCCTGTTTAAATATACCGTAATATTCCTGCATTTTATTATATCCCCACACTTTCTCCATTTCACTTAAACTCATATACTGGGATAAATATTTTGCCTCTAGGTCCGTAATCCCCTGTTCCTCCATCATTTTATAAATCTGGGTTCGGGCAATAACCGCCTGTGCCTTTAACATTTCCGGCTCACTTTGTACTGATACCTGGGCTGCCAGCACTCCAGGCACAAATACCTCCACATCCCTATTTTCCTCCTCCCCCGCAGTGGTTATAAAAGCCTCTTCCGCCCGTACATTACTATGCAAAAGAATTACGCATACATAAGGAAGAAACATAATAATACTCATAAATGCTACGATAAATTTTATTTTCTCTTTCAAAACAGGTTCCTCCTTTTCACACTAATCAAGTATATTCTCATTTTTTACAATCATGACTTTTCTTCTTTATTTTTACATTTGTAACTTTTTCACCATTGCATGAGAACGGTAATCTGTGGTAAACATATAAAAAAGACTATAAGGAGCATTCCTGTAATTCAGAAATAATGCCAATTGAATAAAAGAAAACCTCGAAGTACAATTAAGGTGTTCATCTTGGCGGATGAAAAAACACTTTAACAATACTGGAGGTTTTCAATAATGAATTTAACACAGAAT
>CASEML010000014.1 GCA_949289145.1 uncultured Eubacteriales bacterium
ATCGATTTTAACGGGTTCTTTGATTTCATCAATGGTTTTTGTATTTTCCGGTAAATGAGGAAACGCAATGGTTGGACGAAGTGTACTTAAGTCAATGGTGTATTCCGCATCATAAACTGCATCTTCATCTGCTTCATATATCTTAAACTGACGGTTCGAATGTTCCTTCATGTAGCTAATAGCTAAATCGTCTACCGGGAAGATACCATTCTTTCCACCAGCTTCAATCGCCATATTAGCAATAGTAAATCTGTCATCCATAGAAAGACTTGCAATACCGTCGCCTACAAATTCCATAGACTTATATAAAGCACCGTCCACACCGATCATGCCGATAATATGTAAAATAATATCCTTACCGCTTACCCATTTGTTTAGCTTACCGGTTAAGTTAAACTTAATAGCGGAAGGAACCTTAAACCATGCTCTGCCGGTTGCCATTCCTGCTGCCATATCAGTACTTCCCACACCAGTGGAAAAGGCTCCTAAAGCACCGTAAGTACATGTGTGTGAATCGGCACCGATGATTACATCACCTGCCACTGTTAAACCTTTTTCCGGCAGTAATGCATGTTCAATTCCCATCTGTCCCACTTCAAAATAATTAGTGATTTCATTTTTCCTTGCAAATTCTCGTACACATTTACAGTGTTCTGCTGACTTAATGTCTTTATTCGGTACAAAATGGTCAGGTACCAAAGCAATTTTATCCTTATCAAATACGCCATTTACCTTCATCTTATCCATTTCATGTATTGCCACTGGAGAGGTAATGTCGTTTCCTAATACTAAATCTAAATCTGCTTCAATTAGCTGTCCGGCTTCTACAAATTCCAGACCTGCATGAGCAGCTAAGATTTTTTGTGTCATAGTCATTCCCATTTGCTTCTTCCACCTTTCGAAATAATTTATGTGTTTTTGTTTTTACAGTTGTAATTATATCATAATCTGATATAATGTAAAATATGTTTTTGCTATACATAACATAACTTAAAGTTATATCTTAAATGATTTAGGAGGAAAAAATGGAACAATCACTTGATTTATATAAAATATTTTATACGGTTGCAGATACAGGAAATATTTCCCATGCAGCCAAAAAGCTGTTTATTAGCCAGCCCGCGATCTCCAAATCCATCAAAAAATTGGAACAGCAGCTGGGAACAAAATTATTTCTGCGTACTTCCAAGGGAGTCATGTTAACAGAAGAGGGAAATATACTGTATCATTACGTTTCTGATGCGCTAGAATCTATTGGAACCGGAGAAAAAGAGTTAAAACGGCTTGGACAGTTGAATTATGGGCGCTTAAAAATCGGAGTAAGCACTACCCTTTGTAAATATGTTCTACTTCCTTACTTAAAAAATTTCATTGATACTTATCCCCACATACAGATTACCATTACGTGCCAATCTACCCTTCATACGCTAAAGCTTTTGGAGGAAGGAACTATTGATATCGGATTGATTGGACGTTCCTCTACCTTGAAGAGCGTAAACTTTAAGATCATTGGGCAGATTGAAGATATTTTTGTGACAGCGCCAAATTATATGAACAATTTAGAAATTCGCACAGGTGTTGATTCCATGACAAATGAGGAATTTCTCAATCAGTCGACTTTGATTCTGTTAGACAGTCAGAATTTGACCAGACAATATATAGACACTCATATGTATGAAAATAATATTTTCCCTAAACAGATTTTGGAGGCTTCCAACATGGATTTATTAATTGACTTTGCCAAAACAGGTCTGGGAACTGCCTGTGTCATTAAAAGCTTTGTTGAGAAAGATTTAGAGAACGGTACTCTGATTTCCATACCTCTGAAAACTCCTATTCCAAAACGGGATATTGGATTTGTATATAACGATATTCATTCTAAGTCCTTTGCATTAAAAGAATTCCTAAAATACTGGGACACCGATGTACTTTACAAAAATTTTTCCGGTGTTCCCTCTTCCTAACCGATGCCAAATTTCAAAAACCCCCGCAAAATTTTACTGCGGGGGTTTTAACTGTCCGTTCTTACTTTAAAGATTAGTTGTTGATCAGCTTATCTTCTCCGTTCCAGCTGTACAGCTTACGGATTTCTTCTCCAACGATTTCGGATGGATGTTCTGCTGCTAATTTTCTCATAGCCTTGAAGTGTACCTGCTTTCCGCCTTCTGACATATCTAATAAGAAATCTTTTGCGAAAGTTCCGTCCTGAATATCAGATAATACTTTCTTCATTGCTTTCTTTGTTTCTTCTGTTACAATCTTTGGTCCTGTTATGTAATCGCCGTATTCTGCTGTGTTAGAGATGGAGTATCTCATTCCTGCAAATCCTGACTGATAAATTAAGTCTACAATCAATTTCATCTCATGGATACATTCAAAGTAAGCATTTCTTGGATCATATCCTGCTTCTACTAAAGTTTCGAAACCTGCCTGCATCAGAGCACACACACCACCACAAAGGACTGCCTGTTCTCCGAACAGGTCTGTTTCTGTTTCCGTTCTGAAGGTTGTTTCCAGCACACCGGCTCTTGCTCCGCCGATGGCTAACGCATATGCTAAAGCAATATCCTGCGCTTTTCCTGTAGCATCCTGTTCTACGGCTACCAGACAAGGAACACCTTTTCCAGCCTGATATTCACTTCTTACGGTATGACCCGGTCCCTTAGGAGCTACCATGGTTACATCCACATCCTTAGGCGGCACGATACAACCGTAATGAATATTGAAACCATGAGCAAACATCAACATGTTTCCTGCTTCTAAGTTTGGTTCGATATCTTTCTTATAAAGATCACCCTGTTTTTCATCGTTGATCAGAATCATAATGATATCCGCTTTCTTGGCAGCTTCTGCTGCTGTATATACTTCAAATCCCTGCGCTACAGCCTTGTCCCAGGACTTAGAACCTTCGTAAAGACCGATGATCACGTTGCATCCTGATTCTTTTGCGTTCAATGCATGAGCATGTCCCTGGCTGCCGTAGCCGATGACTGCGATTGTCTTTCCGTCTAATAAAGAAAGATTACAATCTTCCTGATAAAAAATCTTTGCCATTTTTCAATTCCTCCTAATATGTATCACATTTATTTTTTATGCGGATTTCTCCTGCATATTTTCCTATCTGACAGATATTATACGTCATATGTTGTCTTATGTCAATGCATATGTCTGATGCCCGCCTATTGTTTCTTAATATCCAACGCTTGCGTGGCATGCAAAATATGGATTTTCATTGCATTCCGCGACCCTTCTGCATTTCTTTTTTTCATAAATTCCATAATCATACGGTGATCGGATATCACATCCTCCACGGATAAATGTTCTTTCTCATACAAAAATACACCTTTACTTACTGATTCCTGAATCACCGGCATTAATTTGTTCATAAATTCATTGTGAGTAGCTTTCGCTATGGAACGGTGAAATGCCATTTCTTCCTGCGTTCTGTCCTGCCCCTTTCGTATCATTTCTTCTATTTTTTCTCCAATGGCAAGAATTCTGTTTAGCTCACTGTCCGTTGCCCGAATGGTGGCATAATAAGCAGCTTCCGGTTCAAAGATAAGACGCATTTCAAACAAATCGTCCACCCCTACCTTAGCAGACAGCATCGGCGACAACTCTGTGAGAGGCTGCTCCGTAAAGTCTTTTTTTACAAAGGTTCCTTTTCCTCGTTTCACTTCCACCACATTACCTGCCACAAGAATCCGGATAGCCTCTCTTAAGGTAATTCTGCTGACCCCAAGCTCCTCTGATAATTCATTTTCATTCGGAAGTTTATCTCCGGGCTTATATTTTTTTTCAATGGTTATCATCGAAAGAATCGCATCTGCGGTAGTATCCGATAAGCGTTGTCCACTTTTCACAATGTATACCCTCCATAATCAGCTTTTTAACCAGTTCTATTATAATACATGGAAAGAAATTGTCAAACTGCAACACTGCCTGTTAGTTGCCAAGCCACTGAAGTACTACACTCTGACTTACTATCTTCCACGAACAGCTCGATTTTATTTTTGCATTCTTTTTTAAATTGTGCTATGATAATAAATTGCAGGCTGATAGTATATGATTTTGAAAAGGAGTTATTATGAATTTACCTAAAAAAGAACTTTTCTTACATAGCAACATGTGTATTATTGGCGGGTATCTCGGAGCTTACGCATTGTTATGCAGATGCGAAAACTTTGGTTCTGCCCAGACAAACAACATGATTCAGATTTTTTTCTGCATATTTGGCAAAAATTATATAGATTTTTTCCTGCGTATTTTAGGATTTATTCTTTATGTATCGGCGATTCTTCTGTATGTATTTTTAAGTAAGAAAACTACCTGCAATATGCAGAAATATTCTATAACGATAGATTTTCTTGGAATGGTGCTGCTTTGTTTTATTCCCAGCGACATAAACCCGGTGGCTGGTATTCTTCCTATTTTCTTTATGATGGCAACCCAATGGAGCGTATTTCACGGCGTAGGCGAATACACCAGTTCCACTACATTCTCTACAAACAATCTGCGGCAGATGACATTGGCTGTCGGCGAATATCTTATGAATAAAGAGGAAAAATACTTAAACAGGGCAAAATTTTTTGGTAATTCCCTGCTTTGGTACCACATTGGAGTTTTGATTTCCTTTTTTGCATGCAGAGAATTTGGAATTTATGCCAGCCTTTGCTGTATTCCATTTACTATAATTGCTTTTTCGCTGACAAGCCTTGATTTTGGCAGATTATTTAAGAATAAACCGGCTTAATTGGGAATTTCCCGAAATTAAGCCGATTTTTAATCTAACGGCAGCATCTTCATGTACACTCATTTCCTAAAACCATTGTCTTAAAATCTTCTCCATATTCTATTTTTCTAATTATCCTTTTTCACTTTGTTCAAATTGCTTTTTCAGAATTTCCCCAAAATACCTTATCTTATTACTATCTCGCTTTTTCTTCCAAAACAAGCAGTATGCTTTTGTAATCTGCTGACCGTTTCTGTATAATGGAATTCTCTTCACATAATTTCCTGCTTCAGAATCACCTCCAATGGCTTCTGATATCATATAACCGCGATTTCCTGCCACCAGCAGTCTTGCTTCTTCTATTGTTTCTGCAAACAGATAATTTCTGCCCATTCCTAAGGTATTTTCATAATAATCCTGCTCCTGCTGCCGTTGTTCCCTGGAAGCCACAAGTATACAGGGCATTTGAATTAAATCTTCCGGTTCAAAGCTTTCCTGACCGCTGAATTTATTATTATGATTGATCAGTACATATAACTTTGCTTCAAATAACTTCAAATTAACGTATTCTTCTGAAAAAGCTCTCCTTTGGTCGTTTAACACCAGGTCCAGCTGTTCACTTCTTAATAATTGATACAACGCCTCATGATTTCCATTTTGAATATGTACTTCTGTATCTGGATAAGCTTCATTGAAAAACACCACCGTATCTAACAATTCTTTTCCCGAATAGGATTTCAGATATCCAAGTTTTAATGTATCCTGACCGCCGCAGGCAATCTGGATGGTTTGGCGTTTCAATGTTTCCACATCTTCCAACAACTTTCTGCTTTGCTTATACAAATATTCTCCCGCCGGCGTCAGAGTAAATTTTCTATTTTCCCGGATCAGAAGTGTTACTCCTAATTCTGCCTCCAATGCCTTAATCTGCTGTGAGATAGCTGACTGAGATATAAAACATTCCTCAGCAGCTTTTGTAAAACTATTCAGGCGCACCACCGCACTAAAATATTGAAGTTGCTTAAATAACACACTTACACCTGCTTTCCATTACTTTACCTGTATCTTTCTTTACCATTCCCCCAAGAACCCCTTTCCCAAAGGACAAAAGAAAACAAATCCAAGCCCCAGTTATTAAGAAAGGGAACAATGCCCTATGCTCCCGGCTTTAATGGTCCATAAAAATAGGATGCGGTTGCCCCTCCATCAATCAAAAAATCTGCACCGGTAATAAAGGCACCTTTATCACTCATCAGAAGTTCTGCCACATTTGCCACTTCGTCTGCTGTTCCCGGTCTTCTCGCAGGACACTTAGCAAACATATTTTTGTAAAAATCACCTCGCGGGCCGTTAAATTCATCCATGGCAAGTGGTGTAACGATAATTCCCGGCGAAATTGAATTGATTCTTGCTCCCTTTTCTCCCCACTTTACCGCCTCTGCCATCACTCGTTTTTCATTACAGCGTTTTGCCATCTGGTATGCGTGGAGGGTATCTTTCATATTCTCCGGCTGCAATATATCAAGCTGCAGCAAATCCTCAGTGGGTGTACATGCCAGCAGTTCGTCCACCTCTGCTGTAAGAGCGGGCATCCTGTGACCAGACTGACTTGAGATGGTTACCCCCGCTCCGCCTTTCTTTATCACTTTGCCTGTTTCCTCCAGTAAGACCGCTGTGCCGTACAAATCTACCTTTAAAATCCTTTCTATAGGAGCTTGGCTTGGAGATACTCCTGCTGCATTGACCATCATTGAAATTTCTCCATACTCCTGTGCCTGCGTAATCAGACTTCGAATCGATTCCCTGGAAGATAAGTCCATTTCTACAGGAACCACATCAAATCCCCCGTCATTCATAATCTTTGCAGTTATTTTTGCATTTTCTAAGTTGTTATCTCCCACGATAATTTTCTTTCCATATCCCATTCTTCTGGCAATAGCCATGCCAATCTGCCCTGCCCCAGTCCAAATCATTACTTCTTTTTCCATTTTAATCTCCATTCCGCCGCCTTCGGCTGGCGGCACAAATAGTAATGAAAGTGTTTCATCTCTCTACACTGTGCTGTAAAATAGTTTGCAAGAAGCTACACTACAAAGCACGGAAGGAGGAGTTGTAACAACTTTC
>CASEML010000015.1 GCA_949289145.1 uncultured Eubacteriales bacterium
CTAGGCCTTTTCAACGAAAAAGGTCTGTGAAAGTGCGCTTTTTCATCAAAAAAACAAGAATTATCCACAACGTAGTGCTGAAAATGCACAAAAAGATGCTGTCGCACCTCAGGTCTACTTAACCTTTGATGCGACAGCCCCGTTTAGTGCATATAATTTAACAATTTAGACGCCGATACTGTCTGCCGTTCCGTTGGCTTCGTTACGCCATGCCTGAAATTTTTCCATTACAGCATCGTAAGTTCGCTGGCTGATATCAGGAAGTTCTTTTCCCCAAGATTTGGTGGCTTGAGCAAATCCCTTTTCAAATGCCTCCTGCATCTTGTCAATTAAATCCGGATCCCCACCCGTTAAGGCTTTGGCAAAATCAATGATACGGTCAGAAGTCTGCTCTACCCCCCAGTAGCCGTCTTCGGCAATATCCCTTTGCGCCTGTGCTTTTGTTGCGGCATCTACAGTGAACTTACCGCTTGCAAGGAATTTCCACATATCATCAGCAGTACCAATGGTCTGCCCCTGCTTCATCATCATTTTTTCCACTAAGCTTTTCAACTGTGCAGTTCTAGCTTCTGAGTCAGCCTTTAACTTTTCAATGATTGGGGTATCTTGCTTGTAAGTTGTTTTTGTCGCATTTTTTGTACTGCCTTCGTATACAGCAGCAGCTTCTTCTTTGGTTGGAGCAGTAGTAGCAGCTTTTGCTGTGTCTGCAGCTGCGGTCTGAGCTGTTTGCGTATAGGTTGCATCGCTAATTCCATTTACATTCATACCTAATCCTCCTTGATTCTTGACGACACATTAGTTTCTTTTATTTATTTATTTATCGGATATCTTTTTGTAAAACATTAGACATGCCTGGAAATACCATTGATTTTTTTGAAAAAAGGATTATAATAGATTGTATACAGAATACAATCTGTCAACAGGAGGATTTACCATGGATGAAATTAATTTAAAAGCATTGGCGAAAATCAATCTCTCCTTGGATGTGGTACGCAGGAGAGAAGATGGCTATCATGAAGTACGCATGATCATGCAGACCATTAACCTTTATGATAAATTAGAAATCAAAAAGAGTGATAAGCCTGGCATACAGATTACGACCAACAGCAGTTTTCTGCCAACCAATGAAAACAATCTTGTATACAAAGCGGCAGACCTTCTAAAAAAGGAATTTAATATTCAGGAAGGTATCTCTATTTATCTGCACAAATATATTCCGGTAGCGGCAGGTATGGCCGGTGGAAGCTCTGATGCAGCAGCGGTTTTGTATGGTGTTAATAAATTATTTAATTTGAAGCTGTCAAAAAAAGAACTGCAGCAGCGGGGAGTGAAAATTGGGGCAGATGTTCCGTATTGCCTTATGCGTGGCACGGCATTGGCAGAGGGAATCGGTGAAAAGCTTACCAAATTACCGTCGGCACCAAAGTGTTATGTGGTCATAGCAAAACCGGGAATCAGTGTTTCTACAAAATTTGTCTATGAAAATCTCCGTGTAGACGAATTGAAGTATCATCCGGATGTGGATGGCATGATTGCACAGATGAAAGAGGGAAACCTTCGGGGTATGGCAGAAAAGATGGGGAATGTGTTGGAAACGGTTACTATAAAAGAATATCCGGTAATCGAAGATATCAAAAATATCATGAAAGAAAACGGTGCCATAAATGCCATGATGAGCGGCAGCGGTCCTACCGTTTTCGGGCTGTTTGAGACGGAGCAGGCGGCAAAGCAGGCATATTGTGCGTTAGAACAGGATTCGGAAGTAAAGAAACTTTACATTACCACTATGTTTCATAATAAATAAATATGCAGAAAGGAGTCCATAATGCAGGATACATTAAATGTAAATATGAATGAATATCTTCCGCTGAGAGACGTGGTATTTAATACATTACGGCAGGCAATCTTGAAAGGGGAATTAAAACCGGGGGAACGTCTTATGGAAATTCAGCTTGCTCAAAGACTGGGAGTAAGCCGTACTCCCATCAGGGAGGCAATCCGTAAGCTGGAGTTGGAAGGTCTGGTGCTGATGATTCCAAGAAAAGGTGCGGAAGTAGCGAAAATCACAGAAAAAAGCATGCAGGACGTGCTGGAAGTGAGACGTGCGCTTGAAGGGCTGGCGATTCAGCTTGCCTGCGGCAGGATTACTCAGGAAGAAATTGCAACATTGGAAAATAATGCAAAGAAATTTTCAGAAACAACAAAAAGCGGCGATCTGGTTCTGATGGCAGAGGCAGACGAAGCTTTTCATGCAGTTATTTACAATGCTACCAAAAATGATCGACTGATTTATATTTTAAATAACCTGCGGGAGCAGATGTACCGCTATCGGTTAGAATATATTAAAGATGCTAAAATTCATCCGGTGATTTTAAAAGAACACGAAGAAATCGTGAGAACAGTCAAAAACCGCGATGAGGATCAGGCATTTCATGCTATTTGTGTTCATATTGATAATCAGGAAGAAGCCATCCGCAATTATATAAAAAATTTAAAGTAATTGTATAAAAATGGTAAAAGCGGGTAACCTCTTAATAGAATTTATTAGGAGGTTATTTTTATGTTTCAGGGAAAAAGAATAAAATATGGGTTGTATGGTATTATTTGTGTTTTGGCAGTTATAATGTACATAGCGGCAGACAGATTCAGTGGGCAGGCAGAAGCAGCAGATTATCAAAAACATATGGCTCAGGAAATTTTACGTTTTCATGTGATTGCCAACAGTGATAGCGAAGAAGATCAGGAACTGAAAATGAAAGTAAAAGAAGGCGTAGTCAGTTATGTAAGTGCTCTGACACAAGTGGGGGGAGATTTAGAAAGCACCAAATATATTATCAGTCTTTACTTGGATGAAATAGAGCAGGAAGCCCAGCGAATTATTCGTGAAGAAGGATACTCTTATGACACAAAGGTAGTATTGACAGAGAGTTATTTCCCAATTAAAACCTATGGAGAAGCCGTATTTCCTGCAGGAATATACCAGGCACTGAAAATTGAAATTGGAAAAGCAGAAGGAAAAAACTGGTGGTGTGTATTATATCCCAATCTATGTTTTGTGGATTCTGCTTATGGTGTGCTGGAGGAAGACCAAAAGGAAATGTTAAAAGAAGTATTGACAGAAGAAGAATACAACAGTATTTTTAATGCAGATAGCAAGGATATTAAGATAAGTTTTAAGTTGTTTTCTGGAAGGGAATAGTTTATACTGGTATAAGTAAGAACTTTTCGGAGATGTAAATAAAAGCGCGGGATAATAAAATGGGGGATTTTTACAAGGCAAGGAGAGGGTTTTATGATAAAGAAGGAAGAAGTTACCTATGATTCCAGAGATAATGAAACCAAAATACATGCAATTCGTTGGATACCGCGGAAAGGGGAAATCAAAGGGGTATTGCAGATTGTACATGGTATGGTGGAGCATATTGACCGTTACGATGACTTTGCAAACTATATGGCAGAAAAAGGATTTGTAGTTGTAGGGAATGACCATTTAGGACATGGCGCATCGGTGAAGCAAGATAGCGACAGAGGATATTTTTGTAAGAAAGACGGAGAAACTATTCTTGTTCGGGATGTACATCGATTGAAAAAACTGACACAGAAAGCCTTTCCCAGAAAACCATATTTTATTTTAGGACACAGTATGGGTTCCTTTATTACAAGGAAGTATATTATGGAATACGGGAAAGGAATAGATGGAGCCATCATTATGGGAACAGGATCTAAACCGGTACAGTTATTGAAGTTTGGGGTGTTTTTGACGAAAGTACTTTCTAAAATACATGGAGAAAAGTACAGGAGTAAATTTATAAACAATCGCGCTTTTGGCTCTTTTAACCATCAGGTTGGTTCCTCAAGAACGGAGCATGACTGGCTTACCAAAGACGAAAAGCAGGTAGATGCTTATGAAAATGATGAGAGAAATCATTTTATTTTTACGCTGAATGGATATGAAACTTTATTCAACATTTTTATTTATATTCAAAAGGAAGAAAATTTTGTGAATGTAAGAAAGGATCTACCAGTATTTTTCATGTCAGGCTTAGAAGATCCGGTGGGAGATTGCGGCGAAGGTGTGAAGAAGGCTTATGAATTGTTCAAGAGAGTTGGATATTCTAAACTGGATATAAAATTGTATGAGGGCGACAGACATGAGATTCTCAACGAATCCGACAGGGATGTGGTATATAGGGATTTGGAAGATTGGATCATGCAACAGATTACCAATATAAATAATAGTAATAATTTATAAAAGCTAAGAGATACTAAATGTAATAAAATAATACAGGAGGGAAGAAAATGAAAATTGTATTTTTTGGAACAAAAGCCTATGACAAGGTATGGTTTGAGCCTTTATCTAAGGAATATGGCATGGAAGTAGAATTTGTGGAAACCAAATGTTCGGAAAAATCTCTTATTCTGGCAAAGGGTGCAGATGCTATTTGTGTGTTTGTGAATGACAAGATTACGGCATCTATGATGGACAAGCTATACGATATGGGAATCAAAGGGATTCTTTTGCGTTGCGCAGGATTTAACAATGTGGATGTAAAAGCAGCTAAGGATAAACTGGTGATTTTAAGAGTACCGTCTTATTCACCGGAGGCTGTGGCGGAATATGCATTGGCCATGCTATTGACGGTGAACCGGAAAACCCATAGAGCTTATACAAGAACAAGGGATTTTAACATGAGCATTCATGGATTGATGGGAACGAATATTCATGGAAAATGTGTAGGAGTAGTGGGAACTGGAAAGATTGGCCAGGCAATGATTGCATTGTTAAAAGCTTTTTCTGTAGAGATACTTGCTTATGATCCATACCCGAATCCGAATTTGGAGGTAACATATGTTCCTTTAGACGAATTAATGAAAAAATCCGATATTATTACATTGCACTGTCCATTGACAGAAGATACGAAATATCTAATCAATAAGGAAACGATTTCTCTCATGAAGGATAATGTGTATCTAATCAATACTTCCAGAGGTGCCCTGATTGAATCTAATGCGCTGATTGAAGGATTGTTAAGTAAAAAATTTGCTGGTGTGGGGCTGGATGTGTACGAAGAAGAAGCTGGTGTGTTCTTTGAAGATCGTTCCGATGATATTATAACAGATGAAAATCTGGCAAGACTTACTACATTCCCCAATGTGTTGATCACATCTCACATGGGCTTTTTCACATCAGAGGCCATGGAGGCAATCGCAAGGTGTACCATGGAAAATGCAGCCGAGTTGGAAAAGGGCGGTCCATACACTAACGAAGTAAAATAGGAGTTCATACAAAATGGTAGAAATACGACAGATACAGAGAGCAGAATTTGAGTTAGCTATGAAAATCGTTTGGAAGACATTTCTGGAATTTGAAGGAGACATTTACACAGAAGAAGGGGTAAAAAGCTTTTATGATTTTATCAATGACCCGTTATTAAAAAGAATGTTTCTATTAGGCGAATATCTGGTTTTTGGAGCTTTTGTGGACGATAACATGGTGGGAGTTGCGGGAATCAGAAATAAATCTCATCTGTCTCTCTTGTTTGTAGAGAAAGAATACCATAACATGGGAGTGGGAAGTGCACTGGTTTTTAGCGCTTTCCGCTATTCTATGGAGCAGTATAGGGAATATCGGTTTAGTGTAAATGCTTCTCCTTATGCGGTGGAATTTTATCATAAATTAGGATTTCAGGATACAGCAGGTCAGTTGGCTAAGGATGGTGTTATTTACACACCAATGTGTTATACAATTACGCCTTAAGATATACATACAAAGAAAAGAGAATTAGGGGAGAACAACATGACGAAAGATGTTATTATTAAAATTTCAGGATTACAGTATTTAGAGGACCAGGATCCGGAGGCACCTATTGAGGTGATCACCAATGGGGAATATTATAGCTGTAATGGAAAGCATTATTTAAAATACGAAGAAATTACAGAGGGGACAGATGGTGTGTCTAACTGCACCGTGAAATTCAAAGAGGATAGCTTCGAACTATTAAAAAAAGGATGTAGTAATGTACATATGGTTTTCGAGAGTGGAAAAAAGAATGTTACTTATTATAAAACGCCATTTGGTAATATTCTTATAGGATTAGATACCAACTCTATACATGTAGATGAAAAAGAAGAAGAAATTCAGATTGATGTGAAATATGGTATGGATGTGAACTATGAATTTTTGGCAGACTGCCATATTAGCATGTCAATATCCCCAAGAGAATCTGGAGATTTCACTTTGACAAATTAAAAAGGGGCTGTCGCACTAAAATGAAAATTTAGTGCGGCAGCACTTTTTATCAAAAGATAAGAGCCGGGACTACAAAAATCCCGGCTCTTGGTGTAAAATTTATTTATGCTAACAAATCAAATCTTACAGAAAGATTATACTCTA
>CASEML010000016.1 GCA_949289145.1 uncultured Eubacteriales bacterium
CTTTTTTCATTGTTGGGCGCATGCAGAGAAATAGCAAGGGTTACCTGCATGTTTTCATCTGCAAACTCTTTTATTCTTGGCACAATTCCACAGGTAGAAACAGTAATATTTCTGGCACTGATATGTAAGCCCTTCTCATCTGTTAATATGTTCAAAAAGCGTATCAGATTGTCATAATTGTCAAAAGGCTCTCCTGTTCCCATCACCACCACATGAGACACTCTTTCCCCACTTTCTCTCTGGATACGGTATACCTGTTCTAACATTTCCGCTGGTGTCAGATTGCGCTTCAATCCGGCAATGGTGGATGCGCAGAATTTACATCCCATGCGGCATCCTGCCTGAGAAGAAATGCACACAGAGTTACCATGTTTATATTTCATCAAAACACTTTCAATTAAATTTCCATCGGAAAGACGAAACAGGTATTTGGCTGTACCATCTATAGCTGAAATTTGCTTATCTGCAATCTCTAACGTGGTAAAATTATAATTTCCCCTTAGTTTTTCTTTTAGTTTTTCGGAAATATTTGTCATTTCATCAAAACTCTGTGCTAATTTCACATGAATCCACTCATAAATTTGAACCCCACGGAAAGCTTTCTCCCCCAAGCCCTCCATCTCTTTCTTCAACTCATCCAGATTCATTGATTTAATATCTTTTTTGTCCATTCCACTATCCTTTTCTTCTTAACTTTGCTATAAAAAATCCATCGGTATTACATTCACCCGGCAGCAACTGTAAATATCCATTCTTTACCAGTGGTTTTATGGCTTGCGGCATCTTTTCTGAAAAATCTTCCAATATAAATTGGGGATTTTCTTTTATAAACCAGTTTACGTTTTCCTGATTTTCTTTCTCATTTACTGTGCAAGTACTGAACATCAACACGCCGCCCGGTTTTACATAATTTTTTACATTAGCAAGAATTTTTCGCTGTAATGGAATCAATTCCTCTATTCCTTCGGGATTCATCTTAAATTTAATGTCTGGCTTTCTTCCGATTACTCCTAAACCGGAACAGGGAACATCCGCCAGTACAATATCTGCCGTCTCCTTTAATTCTTCCTCAAATTCTGTGGCATCCCACACATGAACTGCTACATTTTCAAAGCCCATACGTTCCACATTTTCCATGATTTTTTCGGCTTTTTTTTCACTGATATCGCCGCATAAAACCCTTCCGGTACCGCCAAGTTTGTCTGCCACATGTAATGTTTTTCCACCGGGGGCGGCACACACATCAATACACAGGTCATTTTCCTGCACCCCCGCTGCCTCTGCCACTAACATAGAACTCATATCCTGAACCGCAAAAAGTCCTTCCCGAAACGAAGAAAGACTTGTAAGATGATCATATCCTGAAATTTCGAAGGCATAGGAAAGGGGAGTGTCCATAATTTTCTTTACTCCGTCCTCTGTAAGCTTCTCTTTTAATTTTATACTGGTAATCTTTGAATTATTACAGCGTATTGTGGTATTTTTTTCATGAAGAAAGTAGTCCAGCATATGTTCTGTGGGCTCTTTCCCATATGTGTCTGTCCACCGCTTCACAAGCCACTCCGGTGCGGAATATTTCACCGACAAATATTCTGTAACCTGATCTATAGGCGGAAGTATTTCCCTACATCCCTCTCTAGCAATGGCTCGTAATACTCCGTTCACAAACCCCTTCAGATTCTGAAATCCTCTTTTTGCGGTCAACTTTACTGCCTCATTACAAACTGCAGAAGAAGGAATCCTATCCATAAAATAAAGCTGATAGACCGAGCTTCTTAAAATTGCCCGAATCATCGGCTTCATTTTATTAACTTTCACTTTAGAGTAATGGTTTAAAATATAGTCAATATATATCATTTGTTCTATGGTACCGTTGGTTACCTTTTTTAGAAAGGATCTGTCTGGTTTGGGCAGATACTGGTATTTTTCTAAAGTCTGCCCGATTACCACATGGCTGTATTCACCGTTTTTTGTAATTTCTATCAACATATCCGCAATCAGTTCTCTTAGATTTACTGATTTAATCATCGTTTCTTCTTCCTCCAAATAATAACAGTAATCTCAGTAACTGTAAAATAGAAGCTGCCGCTGCTGCCACATAGGTCAAAGCCGCTGCCTTCAAAACCTTTCTGGTGGACTTTGCTTCCTCTGCATAAAGAATGTTGTGCCGCTGTAAAGCTGCCAATGCTCTGGAGGAAGCATTAAATTCTACCGGAAGTGTTACCAACTGAAACAGCACAGTAAGAGAAAACAGTATGATTCCCAGCTGTACCAAAAATCCTGCAGAACCGAAAATAATTCCAATCAGAATCAGCGGCCATGAAAGCTGTGCACCAATATTCACTGCCGGCACCATACTGCCGCGAATTTTCAGCGGAACATAATTTTCTTTGTGCTGCACTGCGTGTCCACATTCGTGAGCTGCCACCCCAATAGCTGCCACGGAAGTGGAATTGTATACACCATCCGACAATCTTAATACCTTTTCGTTTGGTGAATAATGATCCGTAAGATTTCCAGAAATATGTTCTATCCGCACATCATAAATACCCTCTGCATGAAGCAGGCGCTCTGCCGCCTGTGCTCCAGTCATTCCGGTGCGGCTTCTTACCCTGGAATATTTTGCATATGTGCTTCTAAGTCTTGCTGATGCCAAAAGACTTAATACGACTCCTATTATGATCAATAGATAGGTTGGATCGAAATAATAAGGGTAAAACATAATCATACCTCCTAAACTGCTATTTTGTCTGTTTTGGATATTATACACCATTTCACACAAGAATAAAGGGGATTCACTTATTTTTCATTCTTTTTAGAAAAAAATTAGCAACCAAGTTTTTCGCCGATCTCCACATCATAGCCCAGCAAAAAACTTTCTGTTGTCATTCGCTTCTTTCCTGCTAATTGCAATTCTGTCATTGCCAGAGCGCCTTTTGCGGTTTTTACCACCAGGCTTTTTTTGTTCTTTGCAACAATGGTACCTATTTCACCTTCATACTCCTTATCTTCCACATCTGCTGCCCATACCTTTAAAGTTTTTCCATGAAGTGTGGTATAGGCAGAAGGCCATGGATTTAACCCGCGAATCAAACGTTCTATTTCTGCCGCACTTTTTGTAAAATCCAGTTTTCCTAATTCTTTCTGTAACTTTTTGGCATAGCTGGAATCCTCGTCTTTCTGAGGGGTTTTTGTGCTTTTACCTGCCGCAATATCTTCCATGGTAAGTACACAAAGCTTTGCACCTGCTTCTGCCAGTTTGTCATGATATGTTCCGCCGGTTTCCTTTTCTTCAATGGGAACCACCACTTTAGAAATGATATCTCCGGTATCTATTCCTTCATCCATTTGCTGAATGGTGACTCCGGATTCCTTTTCTCCGTCGATAATAACCCTCTGTATTGGCGCCGCACCACGATATTTAGGCAGAAGGGAAGCATGTACGTTGATACAGCCATATGGACACATCTCTAAAATCTCTTTCGAAACAATTTGTCCAAAAGCTACCACTACCATAATATCTGCCTGACAGCTTCTTAACTTTTCCACCGCTTCCTGCTCTCTTATTTTCACCGGCTGAAATACTTCCATTCCTTTTTCCACCGCATACTCTTTTACCGGTGTATACTGCATGGCATGACCTCTGCCCTTGGGTTTATCAGGCTGCGTCACCACTAGACAAACTTGATGACCGGCTTCATGAATTGCCTGCAGCGTTCTAACTGCAAAATCCGGGGTTCCCATAAAAATCACTCGCATGCTTAGTCCTCCATGAATTCTTCTTCCAAGTCTTCGTATTCATCATATTGTACACTTTTTAACTGACCTTCTACCTTGTCTACATACAAAATTCCATCTAAATGATCACATTCATGACAGATGGCTCTAGCTAGCAATTCTGTTCCTTCTAACTCAAATTCATTCATCTCTTCGTCAAAAGCCCGTACCTTCACATAACTTGGTCTCGTTACCACTCCAGATTTGCCAGGCAGACTCAAACAGCCTTCATCGCCGGTCTGTTCTCCTGATGTTTCTAAAATAACCGGATTAATGAATACTAACGGTTCATCTCCCACATCAATCACAACGATTCTCTTTAACACACCAACCTGAGGTGCTGCAAGCCCCACACCATTTTCCTCATACATAGTATCAAACATATCATCAATCAGTACTCTGATTCTGTCATTTACTGTTTTTACCTCTTTGCACTTTTTTCTCAGTACCTCATCACCCATAACTCTTATTTTGCGCAATGCCATTTTCTCATCCTCCCTGGTAATTAATTTAATAGGTATTTATTGGATTAAAATCAAATTGAATATAACATTCCTGATTTTTCTTCTGCTCCTTTACGAAACGCTCTATACTGTCCTTAACCTTAGTCAGTATATCATAATTTTCATGTTTTATGTAGATTACTTTTCGATAATAGTCCTGCAATTTAGATACGGTTGCCTGAGCAGGGCCTATCACAGCTATATTTTCCACCGGCTCTGCCATGATCCTTCTTTTGATTTCTTCTGAAAAATCATTTAACTTTTTCTCCTCTAAAGAAGTCATTAAAATAGCCAACAGATTTCTGACCGGTGGATAATTCATTATGTTGCGATAATTGATTTCCTGCTCATAGAATAATTTGTAGTCTTGTTTTGCCGCACTGGTAATGCTGTAATTATCAGGGCTGTAGGTCTGAATAACCATCTGCCCTTCCCGCTTTCCTCTGCCGGCCCGTCCTGCCGCCTGAGTCAGCAGTTGAAAAGTACGTTCTCCCCCATGATAATCATTTGCATACAAAGACATATCCGCTGCCAATGCCGCCACCAAGGTTACCTTTGGAAAATCATGACCTTTTACGATCATCTGGGTGCCAATTAAAATATCGGCCTCCTCCTTTGCAAAAGCTGACAATATCTTTCCATGACCTTCCTTATTTCTGGTGGTATCCATATCCATACGGAGCACTCTCGCCTTAGGAAATTCCTGTTTTACGATTTCTTCAATCTGCTGGGTGCCTGCTTTAAATGCTCCAATGTATTTGGAACCACAGGTAGGACATAATTTCACGGCTGGTGTTTCATACCCGCAATAATGGCATACCATTTTCCCATTATTGTGCAAAGATAAGGATATATCGCAATGAGGACATTTTATAGCTTTCCCACAAGAACGACAGGATACAAAACCTGCAAAACCACGTCGGTTAATAAACAGCATAATCTGCTCTTTCTTTGCCAGACGGTCCACCATTAACTGCCGTAACCTTCTGCTTAAAATGGAGCGGTTTCCCTGACGCAGTTCTTCCCGCAAATCCACCACTTCCACTGCTGCCATACTGCGTTTTCCATAACGCTCCTGCAAAGTGTACAGTTTATATTCGCCACACTGGGCTTTGTAATAAGATTCCACAGAAGGAGTCGCAGAGCCTAACACCACAAAACCATAATTCATTCTTGCCCGCTCTATTGCCACATCTCTGGCATGATATTTGGGGCTGGTTTCACTTTTATAGCTTTGTTCATGTTCCTCATCCACCACAATAATTCCAAGCTTTCTAAAAGGTGTAAAAAGTGCCGACCTAGGTCCCACCATAATATCTATTTCACCGTTCATAGCACGTTCTAACTGGTCAAACCGTTCTCCCTTTGACAATTTAGAATGAAGAAAAGACACTCTGCTTCCAAACATTTCCCGAAAACGCTCCACTGTCTGAAAAGTCAGTGCAATTTCCGGAATCAGCACAATGGCTTGACGTCCCTCTTCTATTACTTTGCGGATCAATTCCATGTAGATCACTGTTTTTCCGCTTCCGGTGACACCATGAATCAAATGTGCCTTGGGCGGATAGAAGGAATGGCTATCCTGCCAGATTTCTTCCACACATTCCTGCTGTGTCTTTGTTAAGATAATTCCTTGACCATCTGCTATCTTCTGCAGTTTCATGGAGCTATTGGGATTGCGGTAATTCCGCTCCTTTTCCACGGTGATCACACCCGCTTCTTCAAAAGCTTTGATTACAGATAAGGTGGCAATTTTTTGTCTGATCACCTGGCTTTTTCGTACAGTATGGTTGGGCGCTTCTAATAATTGCTGCAATAGTCTCACTTTTGCTTTATAGTGTTTAGACTGATAAGTTTTCAGCAAATGTTCCGCCTGCCCCTGATTCAGCTTAAGTGTAAGAATATGATCTTCCACTGCCTGCACCTTTTGTTTGATGGGTACCACGGTCTTTAATGCCTGTAACATGGTGGAACCATAGTTTTTGCTGATATATTCTGCCAAAAGAATCAATTCACTTTCTACTCCTATATCCTTTTGCGCAATACCCGTCAGGGATTTTACTTTCTTTTTATCATAATCACATTCTGTGGTGATTCCCACCACAAAGCCTTTGGTCCGGCGGTTTCCCGGACCAAAAGGAAATTCTGCCACCATTCCCACCTTAATCGTGGACTGCAGCTGCTCCGGTATACGAAACTGAAAGATTTTATCTAATTTTTCATGTGAAATATCTACAATGATATCTGCATATAACTCCTGCATGATTATTTACCTGCCAGGATTTCCTGAATCAGTACACGTTCATCCATGGGATATTTTTTTCCTTTGATTTCTTGATAATCTTCATGTCCTTTGCCTGCAAGAACAATAACATCACCTTCTTCGCCATGATGAATAGCGTAAGCAATGGCTTCTTTTCTGTCTAATATCTCTATATATTTGCCCTGGGTTTTTCCAATTCCCACTTTAATATCGTCAATGATTGCCTGTGGTTCCTCGTCTCTTGGATTATCGGAGGTAATAATCGTAAGGTCTGCCAGTCTTCCAGACACTTCTCCCATCTCATATCTTCTTAACTTAGAGCGATTTCCTCCGCATCCAAACAGACATACCAGACGTTTTGGCTGGTATTCCCTTAAGGTAGACAGTAAGCTCTCTAAACTCATGGCATTGTGAGCATAATCAATCATCAATGTAAATTTATCGGAAACCTTCACCATTTCGATTCTGCCCTTTACTTTTGCTTCTTTTAAAGCTTTTAAAATATTTTCTTTCGAAACACCAAAATGCAGGCAGATAGCAATGGCAGTCAGTGAATTATATACACTGAATTTTCCCGGAATATCAATTTCCACTTCCATTTCCGTAAGCCCCTTGGTCTGATATTTCACGCCTAAGTAGCCAGGTGCTTTTAATAATTCCACCTGCTCTGCCCGTAAATCTGCTTTTTCCGAAAAGCCAATGGTTTCTATTTTGCATGTGGCATGTTTCATGACACCTTCAAAATGTTCATCATCTATATTGGCAATTCCATAACGGCACTGAGAAAATAACATTCCCTTGCATTCCATATATTCTTCAAAACTTGCGTGTTCGTTTGGTCCAATATGATCCGGCTCTAAATTTGTAAAAATTCCTATTTCAAAGGTAAATCCTGCTGTTCTGTGAAGCATTAACCCCTGAGAAGATACTTCCATTACAACCGTATCACAGCCTGCCTCCAGCATCTTGCTGAAGTATTTTTGAATGGTGGTGGATTCCGGTGTGGTATTATTGGCAGGAATTTTCTCATCACCTATGATAGCTTCAATGGTTCCGATGAGTCCCACTTTATGACCTGCGTTTTCTAAAATGGATTTTACCATATAAGTAGTTGTTGTTTTTCCTTTTGTTCCAGTAATTCCGATTACCTTTAATTTTTCCGCCGGATAACCATAGTAAGCCGCTGAAATCAATGCCATTGCATATCTGGCATTTTCCACCTTCACGATGGTAACTCCCGGAAATTCTCCCACTTCCTTCTCCACCACCAGTACTTTTGCTCCCTTATCTACTACCTCTTTGGCAAAATCGTGTCCGTCAAAGGCTGCTCCGCTGATACAGAAAAACAAAGCTCCTTCCCCTGCTTTTCTAGAATCATTTACAATATCTGTCACCTCTATATTCTCATCACCGGTCAGGCTGATATACTCTAATCTTTCCAGCAACTTTTTTAATTTTGCCATAATAATTTCCCCTTTCTGTCAGTTGTTCAAATAACTTCTGCTGCTGCATCCCTTTTTATTTCTTCTTTTTTATTCTATCTTATTAGAATATCACATGGTTCATTACTTTTCAATGATTCATTTTCAGCCTATCGGTTACTTGTACACGCATAAATGATGCCAATGCTTCTCATCAAAACATTGGCATCACTTATAAGCTGTTGGTGGAAACCGTTAAGTGAAATATAACACTTCATCCTTTTGGCATTGCTAAAAATGCCAAAGGGTTAAACTGTATCATCAAAACCTAACATATTTTTTCCGCCCATTTTTTAATTTCCGCTTCAGAGGAAAGCATTTTTTCCTGATTAAACCTTAAATTTAATCCCGGTTTCACTACTGCTCCTTTACAGACATTTTCAAAGTCTTTCAAAGTATGCCCCAGCCATCCTCCGTTGGTAGCAAATGGATATATTGTTTTTCCCTTCCAATCTATATGATTTAAAAATGTTCTCATTGCCGGCGCAAAAGTATACCACCACACAGGTGTTCCCAAAATAACGTTCTCGTAATCACTAAGATTCACATCAAGAGGTTCGATTTCCGGCATAAAGCCCTCGTCCACTTCTTTATGCCCCTGCTCAACCACATCATTATAACTGCCGATATATGGTTTTACTGTCTTAATCTCAGCAATATCTGCACCTGTTTCCTTTTGGATCTGCTCTGCAACCGCTTTGGTATTTCCACCAAAAGAATAATAAATTATAATACTTTTCATATACTTTACCTCTCTACACTTTCTTATTTATTTTGCACAAAAAAGCCTTTATTTTAGCCATTTGTGCAATGGTTGATAAAGTCACAAACAATGATAAGCATTCATTAATGGGCGAAAACTGTGTCATTTCAGTTGC
>CASEML010000017.1 GCA_949289145.1 uncultured Eubacteriales bacterium
ACCACTTCCGGCGCAACATAAGGCATAAATATCATCTCCTTTCCTGCCCGTGATTGGATATTCCATAAGTTATTTCAGATATCCGGGCATAAAAATAGCCGGATGATCTTCTTTTCTTGAAAACCATCCGGCTATGTAATTATTCATTATGTCTTATAACTCTGAAATACGTTGCTGCATATCTATAACTTGAACAGTATTTCCTCTAACTAATAATCCATATGAAAAACTAATCATATTTCCTCCAATCGGATCAAACTTTACATATCTTCCACATATATTCCTATTGCGCTCCCCAAATATTCTCTTAACTGCATCAGGCAAGACATTATATATTGGAGCAGATATATTTATAATATAAAAGCCTGTTCTTATCGGAGTTCCTTTATCACTAAACCATTCACTAATCAAACCATCATCACTCACCACGCCTTTACACTGGGCCTCATAATTTTTACCACTTAATGTAAATATCATGGGTGTTTCCTTTGGAATGTTAGAAGACACAAAAAATCGTATCTTCCCTTCTTTTAACTCTGAACTTAACGAAGCTTTTATCTTTAATTCCTGTCCCTCAATAGGTTTTTTAGGTTTCAATTCCTCAGGTAAAGGTAATAAATCTCCCATTTCAATGTAATAGTCTTTGTAATACCATCTACCGTATTTTTGTGTAAATCCCCATGAAGATAAATAATTATAATTTATCTGATCAATTGTAGCATCAGAAAACTGATATCCTTGTTTCTGATAATCTATTCTTGAATACGCTCGCAAAATTTTAATAATTGGTATCTGATACTTATTATAAGCATCTACAAATGGCATACATTCAATGTCATATATATCATCAGAAGTATTCTCATATGCTTTTCGCCGTATTTTTATGAATTTATATATTTCATCATCTGAAATATGTACATTTACTGGCTGGGGCGTAACCGAAAAATAAAAATCTCCAATCAATGAAGAATATTCCCACGAAAGTTGTTCCTCGCCATATTCTCTAATTGATATTTCTGTTACCTTATTTCTAACAGATTTAAACATATCCTCTATCTTTAAATTGGGAATTAACATAGCATCCTTCAACACCTGCGTATACAATCCATTACTGCCTTGTCCATCAAATGCAGTACAATCAGCACTGGTAGAGTATGCAATAATAGTTCCTTTTGGTGGATTACTGAACGGTGCAAAACCTGTTAAAATTCCTCTATCTATAACGAAAGGATTATTTCGACATGCATCCAATATGCATATAATTGTTTTTCCTTTATATGAAGAAACAGAATCCAAAAAAGAATTCAAGCAATAACAAGATACTATCGTCTTACTTTTATTACTTAACTCTGAATCAACGGGAACAATATAATTTTTCCCATCAATTTGCATACCATGTCCTGCATAGAATAATAATCCCACAGCATATTCATCTAAATTTTTTAAAAAAATATTTACTGCATATTGAATGTCTATCAGCCTCGCATCTAATATTTTTGTAACGTCAAAATCCAGTTTATGCAAAACACTTTCAATATCATTGGCATCATTCTTGGGGTTATTTAATTTAGATACGTTTACATAATTTGAATTACCAATTACTAATGCACTCCTGTTTTTCATTGCTCACCTCATTGGATATAAATATAGCCAGATAATTCTCATTTTGAAAATCATCCAGCTATTTCAGACCTATCTTTTTGTTCTTCTTCCTGTAGCCATTGTGCCTCTCTCATAAATACATGAGAAATATCATATAATTCCGGCACATCAGAAATCGTACAAATACTCACGCAATAATTCAGCCACGGAAATTCCTTTGTCATTTTATAAATAACTGACATTGCCTTCGCCTCTGACATAGCCTCAATGGAATGGTATCCGGAACCTTGAATATGTTCAAAACCATTCTTTTCAAAATAGGCTCTTACATCATAATACGCATTATGCCAGTCTCCTTTTGGATAATGCTGCTGCAGCGCTTCTGTATCCAGATCAAAATTGATTCCTTTTCTCTGTGTACTGTCCATTCAGTTAATTCCTTATAAAATCTGTAATCAGATTCTCTTTTTCTTTTCCATTATACCAAAAGCACTCCTGCAGATGGTCTGAAATCTTTCTGGAATTTTTCATTGCAAAAATTGCCGCCCAAAATCTTCCATAATCCTGTTTTCGTCCACGATCAAGATAGACTCTTTTCCCCGGCTGTCTGTCTGCACAGCTTAAATCTTCTTTCTCGAAAATCTGATCCGTTTCCTCGCAGATCTGATCCATATCGCTCTGCGTCAGATCTTTTGAGTTAAAAAGAATTTCTAATTTATACATAACATCCATCCTTTCAATGGTACGCCCTTCATCTTTTCCGATTTCATTTTATCATGTAAATCCAAGAATGTCATGCTCTTTTTTGTCTCAAAAGCAATCGCATTATATCGCCCCGATCTTTTTCAGATACGCATATCCGTCCGTATGTCCCCGGAAATAGATCTGGCAACGCTCTATCGTCTCTTTCTCAAACATCCTGCTCATATATTGCCTCACAATTTCATGTTCCTCGGCTGTAAGGCTGATGGCTCCACTCTCTTCTGTCACTTCCAGAATAAACGGATATCTGCTCTCCATCTCTCCCAGCTCCCGGCACATGTTGGCATAGTCCTCGTCCTGTTTTTTCAGATCCATCATGATATCGCTGTCGATTTCCATAAAATTGTCTTTGATCCGCTCCACCAGATCATAAAAATCTGTCTTCTCCAAACTGTTCATCCTCTCTGTTCTACTAATCTGCTTTCTTATCTT
Organism: uncultured Eubacteriales bacterium; assembly: GCA_949289145.1. GTDB lineage: Bacteria > Bacillota > Clostridia > Lachnospirales > Lachnospiraceae > RUG11237. The sequence continues at coordinate 2,797 of CASEML010000017.1, forward strand.
ACTATATCCAGTTTTGGATCTTTCTACAATCCAGTCCGCTGTTTCCTATAAAAGTTCCAGTAGTTGCAACATTTCTATCATATGCTGACACCCCATGAGATAAAGCTGTATCCGTTCATAATCTTCCCGGTCTGCGTCCAATGCCAGAAATCTGGACAATGCTTTTGTCTGTTCTAACGTCAGATCCATTGGCTCTTCTATTTCATCCCGATCTATCAGCTTGGAGATA
>CASEML010000018.1 GCA_949289145.1 uncultured Eubacteriales bacterium
AAAGTATCCGCCGGGAGACAGGTATTGTTAGCGCACCCGCTTTCGCTCGGGCCGTAACGCAGCGGTACATAGGAGCGCAAAAGACGCGCTCCAAGTGCCGGCGTTACTCTACGGTGCGTACACAATACCTGTCTCCCGGCTGCTTTCTTGCCTAGCCCGAAAATCAATCGGATATAGTGGATAGACTCCCGTAAGGTTCATCAAATGGGTTGTATCCGACTGATTTTCTACGCTCATCCTATCAGAAGTGTCTCCCCGATGATCACGGAATTTACAGGAAGCCGGTCGAAAGGGGGGCTTTATCGATTACGTACCCATTTCAACTGATTTCTTTTACATTCCGATTTGTTGGAGTGACTGCCGAATTCGATAGAGTAGAAAACGGATGGAGATGGGGCGCAGGAAGACTTAAAATGAGATGAACAGTATGTGAGGAAGGCGACTTCGGAGTAATTCGATGGAAAAAGTTAAGGCTCCGGAAGATGATGTTAAGCCTGAAAATGTATTTTGTGCCTCATTTCCGTCCGTTTTCGAATCTTATATCATCAGCATTCAGTCCGAGAGATACGGATTTATTCTACTCTTCATCAGCAAACAGTATTCTAACCTGCTCCATAAATTCATCCGGTTTCTCTACGTGTGGAAGCTGTTTTGTATTATTTATTTCCACAATTTCTATAGATGGCAGTTGATTCTGGTACTGGCTTGCCGAAAGTGTATTCTCAGGATTCCCATTACCGGAAATGATAAATATGCTGTTGTTCAGCTTACTAAGACAAAATAATATATTTGCATTTGTATATCTTGATTTCTGACATGCATAAAGATATTTTGAATGTCCTTTGTCTTTATGAGAAGATTCAAAACATGTCAGAATATCTCTTTCACTTATTGCATTCTGATCATAGTAGTATTTTGAAGCAAAATCGTGAGATATAGTGCGTTTGTTTACTTTCATATTATAGATAAACGATCCGATAATTGGCGTAAAAATCAAATGCTTGATCAATTTTGTACGCTTTGTGGGAATTTTTGCAAGAGAAATAAGGTTCTGTGGATTGATCATGATGATACGGTTAATGATAGTTTCATCGTTTGCACCTGCCATGAGAACAAAGGATGAAGAGTCACCGGAAACAATCACATCAGTTTTTTTACATATAATATGTTTAATAAAATCAGTAATTAACTGTACATACAAAAAATTTGTATAGGTAAGTGCAGGATGATCGGAACATCCGCATCCTAACAAGTCGATCGAATATACAGTGTTTGTTTTGGCAAGGGTTTGTTCAATAGCTTTCCATTCATTTGAGGATGAACAGACATTGAAATTATGAACAAGAAGAATGGGAGAACCATTTCCTTTCTTTTTATAGGCAATTTTTCCAAATCTCCAATTGTAATATTCGTATGAATTTTTATCAAGATAATTTTCTGCAGTTGCAATATAGGTAAATACTCTATTGATGATATGCATTGTACCAATCATAGAACCTGTAAATGCAGCAAAAATTCCAAGTTTTCTTTTCCATCCCAAAGATATCACCTGCTTTCGATATTTATAATTATTATACTACAGGAGTTTGTTCAAGTAAAGCAATCACTTCTTAATGTTTCACGTGAAACATTCCTCAAAATATCATGAGTTTGATGATGAAGAGGTTTTATGAAAAATGTACAATAAAACAAAATGTTTCACGTGAAACATTTTGTGTAATAATAAAAAAAGTGTGATATAATATAAAAGTATCTACTATGAGAAATTAATTCAGGAGGCAAATATGGGGAGAATAATTGCGATTGCCAATCAAAAGGGAGGAGTAGGAAAGACTACAACTGCCATTAATCTTTCTTCATCTCTCGCCAGCATGGACAAAAAAGTACTTTCACTCGATATGGATCCACAGGGAAATATGACGAGCGGATTAGGTGTTGATAAGGATGAGGTGGAAAAAACAGTCTATGATCTTATAATAGGAAATGCAGGAGTAGAAGAGTGTATATGTAAGGATGCTCTGGAAAATATAGATGTGTTGCCATCTAATATTGATCTTTCTGCGGCAGAAATAGAATTGATAGGCGTTGAGAATAAAGAGTATATACTAAAAAATGAGATAGAAAAAGTAAAAGATAAATATGATTTTATCATCATTGATTGTCCTCCGGCTCTCAGTATGCTTACAATAAATGCCATGACGACAGCTGATTCAGTTATTGTTCCAATCCAATGTGAATACTATGCTTTGGAAGGATTGAGCCAGTTAATACATACAATAGAACTTGTAAAAGAAAGATTGAATCCTGATCTGGAAATAGAAGGTGTTGTCTTTACTATGTATGATGCAAGAACAAATCTGTCACTTCAGGTTGTGGAAAATGTTAAAGATAATCTTAATCAGAACATATATAAAACTATTATACCGCGAAATATAAGGCTGGCAGAGGCACCGAGTTATGGAATGCCAATCAATCTCTATGATCCGAAATCAACCGGCGCGGAAAGTTATATGATGTTGGCTGAAGAAGTAATTAATAAAGGAGAAGAGTAAATATGGCAGTAAAAAGAAATGGACTTGGAAAGGGCCTGGACAGTCTTATCCCCAACAAAACCAGCAAATCAGCGGAGCCTGCTGAGAAAAAGAACATAAAACCTGAAAAAGAAGATAAAAGTACAGGAACAGGAGAAATTCTGGTCAAAATCAATGAAGTAGAACCAAACAGGGAACAGCCAAGAAAAGATTTTGATGAAGATTCTCTCATGGAACTCGCAGATTCTATCAAACAGTTTGGTATACTTCAGCCGCTCATAGTACAGAAAAAGAAGGATTACTATGAAATCATAGCTGGTGAAAGGAGATGGCGTGCGGCTAAACTGGCAGGAATAAAGGAAGTTCCTATCATCGTCAAAAATTATACAGATCAGGAAATAGTAGAGATTTCCCTTATAGAAAATATTCAGCGTGAAAATCTGAATCCCATAGAGGAGGCGATGGCGTATAAAAGACTGCTTGAAGAATTTAATCTCAAACAGGATGAAGTGGCTGAAAGGGTATCAAAGAGCAGAACCGCAGTAACCAATTCTATGAGACTTTTGAAACTCAGCAGCCGTGTGCAGCAGATGATCGTTGATGACATGATAAGTACAGGACATGCAAGAGCATTACTTGCAATTGATGATGAAGAACAGCAATTTATGCTCGCAAATAAGATATTTGATGAAAAATTAAGTGTCAGAGAGACTGAAAAACTGGTTAAGGCACTGAAAAATCCTAAAAAAGAAGTTAAAAAAGTAAAACAAGAACGTATGTTTGTATATAATGATCTGGCAGATCATATGAAAAATATTATCGGAACGAAAGTTAGTGTCAATCCAAAAGCGAATGGAAAAGGCAAGATAGAGATAGAATATTATTCAGAAGACGAGCTGGAAAGGATTTATGATCTCATTATGTCGATACAAAACAGGTAATGAGCAGAAAAATTACAAAGGAAAAGGGATGAAAAAGAGGGAGATATATGATTAAAAGGAGATGGATATTAAATGAATGGAATATTGGGAAGTCTGGGGATTGATCCGTTTTACTTATTTATATTCTTATTTATACTTCAGGTGGTATTGATAGTTTTACTTATAATACTCAATAACAAATACAGGTATCTGCAAAAAAGCTATACTACCTTCATGAAAGGCAGGAATGGGAAGAGCTTAGAAAAAAGTATTTTTAAGAAATTTGAGGAGCTGGAGGAAATAGCAGATCTTGTAAATGAAAATAAAGAAAAAATAAAAGATATTTCCAAAAAGATGGAAGGACATTATCAGAAAGCAGGCATAGTGAAATATGATGCATTCCATGAAATGGGAGGAAATCTGAGCTTTGCACTTACAATGCTGGATCAGAATAATAATGGATGGATATTCAATGCAATGCACAGCCGGGAAGGATGTTATACGTATATTAAAGAAATTGTAAAAGGTGAAAGCTATATAGAACTTTCAGAAGAAGAGCAGCAATGCCTTGAAAAAGCTATTTATCAGGAAGAATACGATATTAAAGATATGAAAGAATAAGAAGAATGAGAGGATAAAATAATGTTAGATATTAAATTTGTAAGAAATAATCCGGATATAGTAAAGCAGAATATAAAAAATAAATTTCAGGATGAGAAGCTTCCGCTCGTTGATGAGGTGATCGAACTTGACCAGAGAAACAGAGAGATTAAGCAGGAAGTAGAAGCCCTTCGCGCAGAGAAAAATAAAGCGTCAAAACAGATCGGCGCGATGATGGCACAGAAAAAACTTGAAGAGGCAGAAGCTCTGAAGAAAAAAGTATCAGAGAGTGCAGGAAGGATTGATGCTCTTTCCGAAGAAGAAAAGGAAGTAGAAGAAAAAATCAAAAAGATCATGATGACAATCCCGAATATTATAGATCCTTCTGTACCGATCGGAAAAGATGACAGTGAAAATGTTGAACTGGAACGTTTCGGCGAGCCTGTCGTACCTGATTTTGAAATTCCATACCACACAGAAATAATGGAATCATTTAACGGAATCGATCTGGACAGTGCCAGAAAAGTGGCAGGGAACGGCTTCTATTATTTAATGGGAGACATTGCAAGACTTCATTCTTCAGTTATTGCATATGCCCGTGATTTTATGATCAACAGAGGATTTACTTACTGTGTACCTCCATTTATGATCAGAAGTAATGTGGTTACAGGTGTAATGAGCTTTGCAGAGATGGATGCTATGATGTATAAGATCGAGGGAGAAGATCTTTATCTGATTGGGACAAGTGAGCATTCTATGATTGGAAAATTTATTAATACACAGCTCACAGAAGATCAGCTTCCTCAGACTCTTACCAGCTATTCGCCGTGCTTCAGAAAAGAAAAAGGGGCTCATGGTATAGAAGAACGCGGAGTATACAGAATCCATCAGTTTGAAAAACAGGAAATGATCGTTGTTTGTAAGCCGGAAGAAAGCATGGAGTGGTACGACAAATTATGGAAAAATACAGTAGATCTGTTCCGTTCAATGGATATTCCGGTACGTACACTTGAGTGCTGCTCAGGAGATCTTGCAGATCTGAAAGTGAAATCCGTAGATGTAGAGGCATGGTCTCCGCGTCAGAAAAAATATTTTGAAGTAGGAAGCTGTTCAAATCTGGGAGATGCTCAGGCAAGAAGACTTGGAATCCGTATCAAAGGAGAAAACGGAAACTATTTTGCACATACATTGAACAATACGGTAGTGGCGCCGCCGAGAATGCTCATCGCATTTCTGGAAAATAATCTTCAGGAGGACGGCTCTGTGCGTATTCCTGAAGTGCTGAGACCATATATGGGCGGAAATGATAAAATTGTTCCGAAAAAATAGTCGGAAACAGAATGATTTGAGGTAAATAAAAAGTAAATGCATCGATATTTAAAAGCAATCGGATTTGATAATATCCGGACAAGAAACGATCTCAAGAGTGTACTTGCGGATGTGCAGAACGGGTTTAACCATCAGACGATCGTATCTTATCGTCCAGGCGAGGATTTCTGTGAGATCAGAAAAGATTACGGGCAGTGTATGGGAATATCACTGTGCGGAGAACTGGATGAAAACGATGTCTTTGAACCGGAATACTATTTTCCCTATTTTCAGGGAAGCGGGATCAGCACATATTCGGAGATTGCCGTGGAACGTAAGATAGAGAAAGAGCAGTATGTCGGCATGTGTGAAGATTCCAGGATTGGAATAAGCCTGATTTTTACACTGCAGAACGGGACAGAATATATGAGAGAGCGTCAGGCAGGGTTTGTAGAAAATCTGACAACGTCAGTCACGCTGTCAGGTCTGTCGCTCTCAGGCATGATCCTTCTCCCGGTAGTGAAAGACGAAAAACATCTGAAAAGTGAAAGAGAAGCATCTGATAACCGGAAAATGCTGTTAAATGCTGCAAGAAACGGTGACCAGACAGCAATAGAGACATTGACGCTGGACGATATTGATACTTATTCTCAGGTGTCCAGGAGACTTGCAAATGAAGATGTGTTCTCTATCGTGGATACGTATTTTATGCCCTACGGAATAGAATGTGACCTGTATTCGATCATGGGTGAGATCCTGGCTGTGAGGAGAAGAAAAAATTCATTGACAGGCGTGGAGGTATACCAGATGAAGCTCAATGTAAATGAACTTCAGTTTGATATATGTGTGCCTGCGGATTCTGTGATGGGAGAGCCTGAGATCGGAAGGAGATACAAAGGCACGGTCTGGCTGCAGGGATACATTAATTTCTAATAAAGTTGTTGAGAAAT
>CASEML010000019.1 GCA_949289145.1 uncultured Eubacteriales bacterium
CTGCATATCTTTGTGGCTTCTTTAGTGTATACAATGTTAGGAATATTGGGTGCATTCTATTTTAAGGCATTAGTAGATGACATTTTGCCGAATGGACTTTTAAGAACACTCGCAACTTTATCCATTGGTATAATCCTGCTGAATGTGTTTAAAGTATTATTAGCTGCCTTCCGGTCTCACCTATTACTATATTTAAGCCAGAAGTTGGACATTGCATTACTGTTGGGATATTACCAGCATGTTCTGGAGCTTCCAATGAACTTTTTCGGCACCAGAAAAGTGGGAGAGATTGTTTCAAGATTTAATGATGCCGGCAAGGTAAGAGATGCCATTTCCGGTGCTACTCTTACCATCATGATTGACACATTAATGGCAGTTGCTGGAGCGGTAATTCTTTATATGCAGAATACAAAAATGTTTGCAATCACGTTAATTATGGTGGCTTTATATGCCATAATCGTAGTCACATTTCATAAATGGTATGAGAAACTGAACCGGACACAGATGGAAGACAATGCCCAGCTAACGTCTTATCTCGTGGAATCATTGAATGGCATTCAGACAGTAAAAGCCTACAATGCAGAGCGAAAAGCCAACAGAGAAACAGAAAAAAAATTTATTAAATTACTAAAAAGTATTTTCCATTTAAGCTGGGTCAGCAATGTACAATCTTCTTTGAAGATATTTGTAGAGCTGGTAGGAGGTGTGGTAATACTTTGGGCAGGCGGTGTCAGTGTCATTAACGGAGAAATGACTATGGGGGCTTTAATCACCTTTAATTCCCTGCTGGCTTATTTTCTAGAGCCAGTAAAGAACCTTATTAATTTACAGCCCCAAATACAGACAGCAGTAGTGGCGGCAGACCGTTTGGGAGAAATTCTTGATCTGGAGGCAGAAAAAACAGAAAGAGAGTATAAGAAAATGAACCCAGAACACCTTTTTGGGGATATTGAATTTAAACATGTAGATTTTCGATATGGCACCCGGAAACTGGTTTTAGAAGATATCAATATAAAAATTGAGAAAGGACAAAAGGTAGCTTTTGTCGGAGAAAGTGGCTCAGGTAAAACCACATTGTCAAAACTATTGCTTCACTTGTACTCTGCGGAAAAAGGTGAAATTTTAATTAATGGTAATAATATCGAGGACATTCAGATAGAGAAGTTGAGAGAAAAAATCGCGTACATACCTCAGGAAACATTTCTTTTCAGTGGAAGTATATTGGAAAATCTTTCTTTGGGATTGGATTATGCCACCATGGATGAGGTGATCGAAGCGTCAAAAATGGCACAGGCACATGAATTTATCAATGGAATGCCATTGCGCTACGAAACCAGATTAGAAGAAAATGGAGCCAATTTATCCGGTGGTCAGAGGCAGAGAATAGCGATAGCTAGAGCAATGCTGAAAAAGCCGGATATATTAATATTAGATGAAGCCACTAGTAATCTGGATGCCATTACAGAGCGGGCATTGGACAAGACCATACATGAATTTTCCCAAGAAATGACTACTATATTTATTGCACACAGGCTTAGCACCATTAAAAACTGCGATAAGATATTTGTTATGGAGCGGGGCAAAATTATAGAAAGTGGAACTCATGATGAATTAAGAAAAGCCGGAGGAAAATATGCGGAACTGGTAAGACAACAGTCATTGGTAGAAAATGATGGAAAAGAAATCACAGGAGGTGTATTTGCGTGAAACCAATTATAGTTGATATGAAAGAAATGTCAGATACAACGGAAGTATACGAAGCAAGACCAAATCCATTTCTGGTGTATTTCATATATTTACTGTTGTCACTTCTTGTTTGCGGAGTTAGCTGGATGTATTTTTCTCACATAGATATTGTAGTAAAAAGCAATGGAATTTTCCGAAATGGAGAAACTGCCTATGAGGTCAGCAGTGCAATTTCAGGGGAAGTTGAAAGCTGTAATATTACGGAAGGACAACTGGTACAGGAGGGCGATGTACTGCTCACAATAAATGGAGACAGCCTGAAAGAAAGCATACAAGATTATCAAAACATGCTGGAGGATGTAAATCAGAGGATTGAAATGCTCAAAGCATATCTGGAGAGCCTAGAGGGGAATGAAGAAAGCTTAAACAAGTTAGGTGAAAATAAGTATTATCAAGAGTTTAAAAACCGTCAGAAGCTGTTAAAGTTAAGTATTGATAATTCTGGAGAAAGCACAGAAAGCCAGATAAAACAATATGAAACAGAAAAAGGCACCATAGAGGAATCTATCAGTCAGTATGAAGCACAGGCGGCAAAGTTAGAGCAGGTAAGGGAATGTATTCGAACCAGAACCAATATATTTGATGCAGGGGACAGTTATTACAGCAGTATGGTAAACAGCTATATATCCAACTATAATGTTACCAGCGTACAGTATGACAGCCAGATAAGTGAAAACGAAAAAAGTATACAAACATTAGAACAGCAAAAAAAGTCCTTGCAGACATCAGAGCAATTGACAGAAAGTGAAAGTGAAAATCAGAAGAATGTTACCAAAGAAGGATTAGAGAAAGAAATAGAATCTCTTAGTGAAAAAATAAAAACCATAGAGAGCGAAAAGGCACAGGCACTTGAAAATTTGGAATTACAACAGCTTACTGCTATTGAACAACAAATATCATCTATAAAAGAAACCCTGTTGTCATTAAAATCTAATAAAATATCAGTACAGGCACAAATTGATTCTTTAAAGGAAGCACAGCCAAAAGAGTCTAAAGAAATAAGTGTGCTTACAGAAAAAGGAAATATATGTAATGAATTACTTACCTATGAGGATAAAAAGACAGAATATGAAAATACTCTAAAACAATATGATATGGAAAACGGAAAAGTTAATGTTACTGCAGCAGATGCCGGATATATTTCTATGGTTCAGGAAATAAAGGAAGGGAGCTATTTACAGGAAGGAACGGCCATTTGCCAGATACTACCTGAAGGTGAGGGGGAGTATTATGCGGATATTTATGTTGATAATGCAGATATAGCAAAATTAAAGGAAGGGCAGCAGGTAAAATTTGAAATAGCAGCCTATCCTTCCGCCGAATATGGGTTTATTACGGGAGAAATAGAAACCATTGCAAAGGATATTAAAGTAGATCAAGGCTCTGGAAGTTTATATTATCCAATAAAAGTAAAGTGCGAAAAGACTGTTCTTTCTAACAAAGAAGGTAAAACGGGAGAAGTGAAAAACGGTATGGCATGTCAGGCACGGATTGTGGTGGGAAGGAAACAGGTTTTAAGGTACTTGCTGGAGAAAATAGATTTGTTGGATTAGTTAGCAGAAACTAACTAATTATAAAATAACAAAAAATAATAAGGCTACCGTTAATTGGTAGCCTTATTATTTCGGTTTTCCCATTTTAATCATACATTTACTCTGTCTTAATGGCAGTCAATGGGCTAAGTCTCATGGCACGGATAGCAGGTAAAAATCCGGCAATAATCCCCACCAAAACCGCAAAGCCTAAAGCAAGCAGCGCTAACCATGGTGGAATAGATGAAATGTTAGTACCGGTGCTGGCCACTCCCATATCCAGTGCTGTTGAAGAGGAACCTAGCAGTTTATTTATCACCGCGGATATGCCATAGCTTAGTATAAGCCCCAGCAATCCACCAAAAAATCCAATAAATGCAGCTTCCAATAAAAATAATGTACGAATATTTCCAAGACTGCAGCCTAATACCTTAATAATTCCAATTTCTTTTGTTCTTTCGTAAATGGACATCATCATAGTGTTGGCAATACCGATGGAAGCAACAAATAAAGATACTGCACCAATGCCACCCAGCACTGCCTGAATAGTACGAAACTGATTCTGCATTGTTTCTACATATTCTGCATTGGACTGTGCCTGCAAGCCCATTTCAGAAATTGCCTGCTGCACTTCTGTAACGTAATTAAAGTCATCTACCTGCACATAGGCTTCATTGTAAACCCAGTAACTATATGGTTTGCCGCTTTGAGTTGTAGGTTGTCCAGGAATAGGATTGTTTCTAAATACTTTTTTTAACTGTGCCTTAAAAGCATCGATGTTGCAGTAGGTATTGTAAGAAAATTCATTATATTCTTCTAGGCTGCCCTCTACTACAGAAAAATTGCTGGTAATGTACTTTTTAGGAGGCTGTATGGGGGTTCCGTCTTCGGAGGTTTCTCCCCACATAGACTGCGTATAAGCATCCGTATCATATATTGCAAAAAAATCACCGTTTAAATCCACATCAGCGGTTTCTCCTGTTTCCCAGTAGGGATAGGAATCGGTTTTCGAATTGTAAAAATCACAAATAACCTGATTACCTAAAATATAGCGTAGTTCTTCGCCATCCTGAGGAATACTTCCGGATGCTAAAGGAATGTCCATTTTCTCTAAGGCATCTGTAGTCATAGCACGCACATAAAGATTCGCCTGATAAAGTCCTTGTTTAATGATTACACTTCCTGTTAAAACCGGCGAAACAAATTTCACATGCTCAATTTGGGATATTTCTTCAATAATATCATCAGTTAATTCCACCTGTTCCGTACTGCTGGAAGAGCCGGAATCGCTGTCATAAAATGTTAATTCATTTCCAGAGTAAACATTTACGGTAGTCAATCCACCAGATTGTTCCACTTCTGCTAAATAGGACTGTTTCAGACCGATACCAAGAGAAAGCATTACTACAATGGAAGCAGTACCTATGACAACACCAAGAACTGTCAAAACAGTTCTTAATTTACGGCGCCAGAGGTTACCGGCGCTCATTGTCAGCAAATCAAGAAAGTTCATTATCGTCACTCTCTCCTTCGTCTAAATCAAAAAAGTCATCAGAGCCGTTTTTCTTCTTTTTCTTAATGATGATAAAGACTGCAACACCAACCAGTGCAAGTACAACCACCACAATACCGATAATCAGACCTATATGGCTGGAACCTGTAGAAGCACCGTCTACAAATTCTTCATTCATCATATCATCGCTCATAGTAAAATCATCAAAAGATTCTTCGGTTACAAATAATTCAAATTCTTTTTCCTGTGTACTTACGTTACCTGATTCGTCTTCATATGAAATAATTGCTTTTACTTTTCCGTCGTCAGCGGTAACAGCTTCGCCAGTTACCATGGCGTCTACGTTGCCGGTAGCACCTACTTCAATGTTTCCTAAGAAAGTATCACCACCGGAAACGGAAGCAGAATCAAAAGTTACGTTTACATTATAAAGGGTTGTTTTTCCGGTATTATTAATGCTGAACATAATATTAGATTCGCTACCTACAGCAATGCTGGTAGGCATAACATCAATGGATCCAACATCAAATTTGGCTTCCTGCTTAATTGGAATGGATACACTAGCATCGGCTGTATAGGCATTGAAGTCACTGTCTTCGTATTCCATATTTACAGTTAACACATATGGTTTCTGAGACAGGTCAGCTCGGGATTCCAGATCAATGGAAATATCCTTGGTAGCTCCTGCGGCAATACTGTCCACGAAAATAATGCTGGAACCGGAAACCGGAAGAAAAGCAGCTGTGTCTGAAGTAGTTTCATTTCCGGTTCCAGAGGCAGGAGCCTGTAAGTCAAAGGTAAGGTTGCTTACAGCAGTTGATTTAGAAGTATTAGTGATGTGCAGAGTTAAGGTAAAGGTATCTCCAGCATTTACAGTTTCTGGTGTTGTAGTAAATCCGGATACGATCAGTCTTGGAGTGGAAACCTTACTGCCGTCTTCGGAAGTGGCACCTGTTTTTCCCACAGTTTCTATAAATGTGTCGATGCTTGTAGTTTCTGTTTCACCGCTAGATAAGGTATACGTAATATCGAAGGTTAGTCTCTGGTATCCGCTGGTTACATTATCTCTTGTTTTAAATGTGTATGTAACTTCACGCCGGCGATCCATTATGCCTAAACCGGAAGAAGAACCAGGTAAGTCATTTACATATACGTTATAGCTGGTTTTTTCAATTTCAAATGGAAAATCATCTGTGCTTGTACTGATTTCTGGTGTAACGATAATATTAGTAAGGTTATCGTTTCCTAAATTTACTAATGGCAGTACAATATTTACAGTCTGCCCATATGTGGCAATTGGAGTTGTCCAATTGTCCAAAAGGGAAATATTTGCATCGGTACCCACTTCCCTTGGAGTGGAAGAAGCATTGTTATCAGGAGCAGTGGTCGGCTCCACGTCTTCCGATTCCGGTGTTGCTGTCGGCTCATCGGTAACAGTCGCAGCAGCGTTAACTGGATATATAGGCTGGCTGCAAAGCGCCAAAGCACATGCACCTGCAAAAATAAGTTGCTTAAATTTCTTCATTAATTGTGACCTCCCTGTTTGTATTGTCTTCAATTTTTAATATTTTGCCATCGCGAATATGGAAAATTCTGTCCGCAAAGCTGGCTAAGTACTGGTCATGGGTAACCATAATTAAAGTTAAGTTCTGCTCCCGGACGATTTTTTTCATTAATTCCATAACTTCTGCAGAAGTATTGGAGTCCAGATTACCGGTAGGCTCATCGGCAAAAATAATTTCTGGTTTCACCACCAAGGCTCTGGCTACTCCCACACGCTGCTGCTGTCCGCCAGACATCTGGGTAGGCTTGTGAAGTTTTTGCTTTTTTAATCCTACCAAGTTTAACATTTTGGCAGCTTTGGCAAGGCGCATCTTTTTTGGTTCCCCTCGAAAGGTAAGGGGTAATGCTACATTTTCCACAGCATTCATAGTGGGCAGCAGGTTAAAAGACTGAAAAATAAATCCTACATGCTCACGTCGAAATTTTACCAGCTGGTTTTCGTTCATTTTTTCAATGTGTTCACCGCCAATAATAATTTGTCCTTTAGAGGGCTTCTCCAGGCCCGCCAGCATGTTTAAAAGTGTGGATTTACCGGAACCGGATGTACCTACAATGGAACAGAACTCTCCTTTATTAATAGTGAAGTCAACACCGTTTAATGCTTTCACTTTGTTGCTTCCTATTGAGTAAAATTTATACAAATCTTTTACCTGAATCACAGGTCCAGACTGTGTTTCGCTCATACAAACTCCTCCTTTATCATACTTTCTCAGTATATCATACTAGGCTTAGAATAGGCTATAGAAATGTAATGGAAATTTTCTTAATTTTTTGTGAAGATATAATAGGGCTTTATAAAAACTTAATAATTGTTTATTTAGGTTTAGTAACTAGAACTTCTCAAATATGATATACTTAAAAGAACGAATCTTAGGAGCGTGTAAGATATGAAGTTAAAAAAAGTTTTACTGGTGACCTTTTTCACCATGATTTTACTTCCGGTTTTGCTGTTTACAGTTACTATTTGTCTGGCCGGATTGTATCGTCTTAATTTCATACAGAATTCTTATGGTATTAAGGATCTGGATTATCAGCATATGAAAAACTCTATTCAGCTGTTAAGCGAATTAACCAAAAATATTCATGAAGAATTGGAAAATACTGCTAAGGAGGACCCGGATAAGTTTAACGATGCGGCCTTTCTTGCGCAGATTGATCAAAGACTGAAACAGGAATCTTCTTCGCTGATTGTGCGAAAAGGGGATGAGTTTGTATATATTGGAAGCAACACGGAGGATGGTGATTGGTATAAGTATCTCCCGGATTATGAAGGTATGGAAATCGACAGTGATCTAGACGGCGGCTTTTATGTAGGCGGCAATGTTCAGGCACTGGTAAAACAGATTGATTTTACGGATTCAGAAGGGATTCATGGAAGTGCTTTTATTATTACGAAATCAGAGATTATGGTTTCAATATTTAAGTCTTTTTTGGTGGACATTCTGGTGTCGGTAGTTTTCATTTTAATTTTTACCAGCGGAATGCTTACCTTATGGATTTATCGCAGTGTCAGCAATCCGTTAAAGAAATTAAGAGAGGCAACGCAGAATATTAAAGAAGGAAATTTAGATTTCACATTGGATGTACGCAGGGATGATACTATTGGTGAACTTTGTGCTGACTTTGAAGATATGAGAAAGCGTTTGAAGCTTTCTACCGAGGAAAAGTTAGAATATGATAAAGAAAGCAAGGAATTGATCAGCAATATCTCCCATGATTTAAAAACACCAATTACTGCAATTAAAGGTTATGTAGAGGGAATTATGGATGGTGTGGCAGATACACCAGAGAAAATGGACAAATATATTCGTACCATTTATAATAAAACAAATGATATGGACAGGCTGATTAATGAATTAACCTTTTATTCTAAAATTGATACCAATAGGATTCCTTACACCTTTCACCGGATAAATGTGGCAAGCTATTTCAGCGACTGTATCGAAGAGATTTCATTGGAACTGGAATCTAAAAATATTAAACTTCAATATTTTAATTATGTAGACAGTGATGTGAAAATAATTGCAGATGCGGAGCAGCTAAAACGTGTAATAAACAATATTGTCAGCAATTCCATAAAATATATGGACAAGGAGCGGGGAATTATAATTATCCGCATTAAAGATGTGGGGGACTTTATTCAGGTGGAAATCGAAGATAATGGAAAGGGTATTGGAGTGAAAGAACTGCCATATATTTACGACCGCTTTTACAGAACGGATGCATCCAGAAATTCCAAGCAGGGAGGCAGCGGTATTGGATTATCTATTGTGAAGAAAATCATTGAAGATCATGGAGGGCAGATTTGGGCAAACAGCAAAGAAAATACGGGAACAGTTATGTATTTTGTATTAAGAAAATATCAGGAGGGAACAATCAATGAGTAAAATTTTAATTGTAGAAGATGAAGAAAGCATTGCTGACTTGGAGAGAGATTATTTAGAATTAAGCGGATTTGAAGTAGAAATAGAAAATGCAGGCGATATTGGTTTGCAGAGAGCATTGCAAGAAGAGTTCGATTTGTTAATTCTTGATTTAATGCTGCCGGGAGTGGACGGTTTTGAAATCTGTAAAAAAGTGCGAGAAGTAAAGAACACTCCCATTATCATGGTGTCCGCAAAGAAAGACGACATTGATAAAATCAGAGGTTTGGGTTTAGGGGCTGACGATTATATGACAAAGCCTTTCAGCCCAAGTGAACTGGTGGCAAGAGTGAAAGCCCATCTTGCCCGGTACGAACGCCTCATTGGAAGCAGTGTCCAAGAAAATGAAATAATCGAGATTCGAGGCTTAAAAATTGATAAGACTGCAAGGCGTGTATATGTGAATGGTGAAGAAAAAGCATTTACTACCAAAGAATTTGATTTATTAACCTTTCTAGCACAAAACCCTAACCATGTTTTCACCAAGGAAGAATTATTCCAAAAAATCTGGGATATGGAAAGTGTAGGAGATATAGCAACTGTTACAGTTCACATTAAGAAAATACGCGAGAAGATAGAAGTAAATACTGCTAAGCCTCAGTACATTGAAACTATCTGGGGTGTGGGATATCGTTTCAAAGTTTAATATTTTATTTTATAAACAGTTATAATTCTGAATAATCATCTTTTGTTTTCATATAATAAGTTTATATGAAAGCATGAGGTGATAATTTGGGTTATAACAAGAAATTACTGTCATATACAGTGGGGGGAATAGTTTTTGTCAGTGTTTTAGGAACTCTTTTGCACTTTGCTTATGAATGGTCAGGAGGCAATGGGGTTGTGGGACTTATTACTCCCGTAAATGAATCCACATGGGAGCATATGAAACTTTTATTCTTTCCTATGCTTGTGTATATATTGTTTGAGTACTTTCAAATAAAAAAAGATTTTCCTGGAATTTTATGCGGCGGCTTTTCTGGAATGCTTGTAGGAACGGCCGCGATTCCTATTTTGTTCTATGGGTACACAGGTGTTTTAGGCAGAAATATTATGGCAGTGGATATTGCTATTTATTATATCAGTGTTATTATTGGATTTTTAGTCAGTTATTATCTGGCGGATAAGTGTGACCAACAGATTTATAAGATTATGGTAAGCATCATAATTGTGCTTTTAGCAATAGCTTTTATGGTATTTACCTATAATCCTCCTGATAGCAGAATATTTATGGATCCTTTAAAAAATAATATGGAAACCAGCAGCACCGGCAAATAAATTGCCGGTGTTTTTTTGATGAAACAATCCTGTATAAATAAATAGTATAAAAACTAAACATTTCTTTAGAATTTTTTTAGATTTTTTTCTATGAGTAATTTAGAAAAGCAGGTTAAAGTAATTATAAGCTGCAGGATTAGGGGATATCTATGTGGAAAACATAAGATTGTATGAATTAGAAGGATGTGATAGGATTTGTATTAGAAAAAGATATGTAGAAGTAAATCATGGAGGAGATAGAAACAATGGAGAAATATCATGTGCTGGTGGTTGAAGATGATAAAGAAATACGGGATGGTATAGAAATTTACCTAAAGAATCAGGGATATGAAGTAAGTAAAGCAGCGGATGGCGTAGAGGGGATGGAAGTTATTGAAAAAGAGGACATTCATCTTGCTATCGTAGATGTTATGATGCCTCGGATGGATGGAATCCGCATGGTAATGGAACTGAGAAAACATTACGACTTTCCTGTAATTATGTTGTCAGCAAAATCAGAAGAAGTGGATAAAATTATGGGCCTGAATATGGGGGCAGATGACTATGTAACTAAGCCGTTTACTCCGTTAGAGCTGCTGGCAAGGGTGAATTCTCATTTAAGACGATACGGAAAATATCTGGAAATGATAAAAAACGGAGAAAAAGAAAACAATGAAAAAATATATACTATTGGAGGTCTGGAATTAAATGAGGATACGGTAGAACTTAAGGTAGATGGTGTACCAGTAAAGATCACTCCAATGGAATATAAGATTTTGTTACTGTTAATGAAAAATCCTGGACGGGTGTTTTCGGCGGATGAAATTTATGAACGCATCTGGAACGAAAAGGCAATTAATTCAGATACTATTATGGTGCATATACGAAATATTCGCGAGAAAATCGAAATTAACCCGAAGGAACCCAAATATTTAAAGGTGGTGTGGGGCGTTGGCTATAAAATGGAAAAACAATAAAAACACAACAACAAAGGAAATTACCTTAGAAAAAGAAATAAAGAAAAATAAAGTATGGCTTGGTTATTTGCTAGTGTGTGTACTGGTAGCAGCAGTATCACTGGTTACTTATCGTATGGAGCCTGAACTTCAGAAAATCAGAGAGAAAAGCCAGAAGGAGTTAGAGGAAAGTTTATCGCAACAGCAGGGCGAAGATGCAACAGTAGATTTTGGGTATTACTCTGACGGCGATAAAATGCCTCTGGTCTCAAATATATATTATCTGAAGTATAAAATGGAGAATATGTATGATGGCTTGAGTTCATCCGAATATCTTCTGAAAAATAATAAAACATACAACAGTTTGACCAGTGCTGAGGAAAAGAAACAATACGAAGAGAAAGCACAAGAATTAATTAATATATTATATACAGTATATCGAATGGACTACAGTGTAGGTGGATATGAAGTATATACTTATATGTATGATAAAGAGCGCGGTATTTCTAATGGTCAGGAAGATTTAGCGGCAGTTATACAGGGGAAGAATATATCCCAGATACAGGAGAAATACCAGAGTTATATGGTAATTGATTTTGATAAGAAGGGAAATCCTTCCATTACCACAAAACATAATTTGGAGGAAGGTAACTTTATAAACTACTTAAATAACATTAAACTGCAGGCAGTGGCAGATTATTATACATCTCAGGATATTTATATATACGAGGTTCCAACAAGTGATTCTGCAACGGAAGAGTATGAACAAGAATATGTAGATGAATATGATGAAATAACCTATGAAGAGCAAATTATAGAAACAACAGATGAGGCGGTAACAGTATCAGAAGACAATGGGCAACAGTCAGCTGCCGGAAAAATTGCTATTGACTTTCCGAAAATAAAAAATACACAGGTGGTTATCGGGTTCCAGTATGTGGTGACAGATGATGTATATTATTCCCATTATGATGATGCATATAACCTTTCGTATATTATTGTATTATGTTTTATTGTCCTTTTAATAATAGGCGCGCTGATTTTACAAAATATTTCTATACTTGGACTGAAAAAGCAGCAGATATTCAGGTTGCCGATTGAAGTAATTTTAGTAGCAGGATTTGCAGGACTGATTCTCTGTATTGACGCAGAACTACCATATTTGTTTATGATGCAGGCAAAAAATGCATTTCAGTACTGGCTTACAGATAGTGATATGGTAAGAGATGCAGTAATGGTAAATCATCTTCCTTCTATTATAAATCTTGGTTTATGGTTTGCCTTTTACGGGGTTATTTACTTGGGAATTGCCAATATACTTTCTTATATATTGCACCCTATCAAAAGTACCGTAGAAAGCAGCATCATTGTAAAAATAATAAAGTGGATAAAAAATCAATGCAAAAAATGCTATATCTATATAACAACATTGGAAACAGAAAAAGGGATTAAGAAAAATATTATTAAAATACTGGCGGCAAATTTTGTATTGATGAGTTTACTCTGCTGCGGATGGTTTTTTGGGATTTTTGGAGTTATTATTTATACAATAGTATTATATTATATTTTGCTGAAAAAAGGTGGAACTGTTAAGGCTCAGTATGACAGGTTGCTTTCCATGGTTACAGATATGGCTCAGGGAGAATTGAACGTGGATGTGTCAGAGGATTTTGGGGTGTTTGAACCCATGAAACAGGAATTGTCCAAAGTCAGAAGCGGTTTTAAGCATGCAGTAGAAGAAGAAGTAAAAAGTCAAAATATGAAAACAGAGCTGATTACCAATGTATCCCATGATTTAAAGACTCCTCTTACTGCCATCATAACCTATGTAGATTTGCTGAAAAATGAAAATTTAGAGGAAGAAACAAGAAAAGAATACATTATGACATTGGATAAAAAATCACAGCGGTTAAAGGTATTGATTGAGGATTTGTTTGAAGTATCCAAGGCAAGCAGTAATAATATTACCATGCACTATGCAGATGTGGATTTGGTCAATCTAGTGAAGCAGGTGCGCTTGGAGAATGAAGAAAGGATAATGGATTCCGGTTTGGTATTCCGATGGAACCTGCCGGAGGAGAAATGTGTACTCCGACTGGATCCACAGAGAACCTATCGCGTTATTGAAAATCTCCTGGTAAACGCTTTGAAGTACTCCATGGGTGGTTCCAGAGTATATGTGGATGTGCTGAATACAGAAAAACAAGTAATCTTTACTATGAAAAATATTTCTGCTGCAGAGCTGAATTTTGAAGCGGAAAAACTTACAGAACGATTTGTGCGTGGTGATGTATCTAGAAATACAGAAGGCAGCGGTCTGGGGCTTGCTATCGCCAGAAGTTTTACAGAAATCCAAAATGGAACATTTTCCGTGGAAATTGACGGAGATCTGTTCAAGGTGACAGTCATCTTTAATAAGCAGTGGACGGAAACTTAAAGCACTCTGTTCATAACAGATACAATTGTGGTTAAGATTGGGGAAACTCCTATATGATACTTGACAATGTCCCTTATGCATTGATAAAATATTTTTAATAGATTATGCAGAAAGGAGTCATACAAAAGCATGTCAAAAATGGACGATTTAGAAAAAAGATTGATCAATGAACCAAAGAAATCGGGAACAGACCATGTGCTGCTGCATTTTTTTCTGGGGCTTATACTCCTGGCAGCGGGAATCTTTATGATTACGAAAAATACTTACGTTGGTATGAACTGGTATCAATGGCGATTTGGCGGTCTTGGAATTCCTACCGGTGTAATTATCCTTCCTTTATTAGTGGGAATTGGGCTTTTGTTCTTTAACGGAAAATCTATTATTGGCTGGATCGTAACGGTTATCGGCGCAGTGATTGTCATTCTCTCTATTATATTAAGCGTAGAAGTCAGATTTTCAACAACTAATTTATATACGTTTATCATTATGTTTGGATGTACTTTTGCCGGTGCCGGCTTACTGTTAAGATCATTGTTTAAAAAATAAAATTATGAGGTGAAGAAATGTCAATTTTTAGCAGAGTATCCGATTTAGTGAAAGCAAATGTAAATGATTTACTGGATAAAGCAGAAGATCCGGAAAAAATGGTGAAGCAGATCATCATTGATATGGAAAAACAGGTTCGTGAAGCCACACAGGCACTGGGCCAGGCTATGGCAAGTGAAAAGCAGGCACTAAGCCATTTGGAAAAAGCAAAATCCAATTCTGCAGAATGGGAAAATAAAGCAAAGCTTGCATTACAGTCAGGAAATCAAGATTTAGCAAAGAAAGCATTGGCCAATAAAGTGCAATCAGATAATAATGTTGCAAGTTTACAGAAGTCTTATGATCAGATTTCCATGCAGACACAAGAACTTCGCTCCAGAGTAGAAATATTGCAGCAAAAATTAGATGAAGCAAGACAGAAGCAGAATATGCTGATTGCCAGAGCAAGAATGGCAGAGGCAACAGAAAGTGTGGCAACAGCGGTTAGCGGAACTAATACAGACAGTGCATTTTCTAAGTTAGATAAGATGGAGCAGAAAGTAGAAGCAAAAGAAGCAACAGCAGAAGCGGCAGCATCCATGTCGGGAGATACTACTTTTGCAGTGGATGAATTTAAAGAATTAGAAACCAATCAGGCAGTGGATGCAGAGTTACAGCGTCTTATGAATGAAATGAATGGTGGAAACTAAGGATACAGGTGGAAAATAATGAAAATTATCATAGGATTACTTATTATCGCTGCCGGTATAGGATATGCTGTTTATCAGACTCAAAAAATGAACAAACTGAATCTGGAAATTCAGTCAGTGGAAACATCTAAAATTGCAGATGCCATAGAAATTGTAAATTCGCTGTCGGCAACAGACAGCAATTATCGGCATTACGTAGAATTAAAAGGAAACATTTTTACAAAGGAAAAAGTAACTGCTCCTTTTACAGAACGAGAGGTTGCTTATTATGAAGATACTACATATGCAGTTTCTGAAGAAGTGCGCCACTATACGGACAAAGATGGTCATCATAAAACCAGCACTCAGAAAAAGGAAGAAAAATTATCCCATGAATGCAGCATGGTTCCAGTGTACATGAGGGATGACAGTTATGGAGAGGGAATCTGCGTTGATGTGGAAAGTTTTGGTTCAGAAGCGGATTTACAGTCGGGATGTGACCGTATGGAACATGATACATCCCAGTGGATGCAAAGACACAGCCACTACCGTAGTATGTGGGGACGTGGGACTGGCGCAAAATTTTTAGGATATCGTTTGGTGGAAAAAGTATTGTTAGCAAATCAGCCTGTTTATGTGCTGGGAGAACTGTACAAGCAGGGAGACAGTTATTATGTAGGACGCAGCAGAATTGGACAAAAGGCATCTAAACTATCTTACAAATCAGAGGATGACCTGGTGGCAGGTAATCAGTCAGCAAAAAAAATGTCATGGATCATTGCAGCCGTAGCTGTAGTTGTTGGAATTATTGTGATTTGTCAGAGCTTTTAAATTGGAAAGTGTTACCATAATGTACAAAGGAATCATTGTGGCAACACTTTTTTTGTGTAAAATGTATAAATTATATGGACTTTTGAGAAAATAATGGTATAATATATAATTAAGAAATGTTTGGGGAAATTATATCATGAGGGGTAAGAAAAGTTTTAATGTTTTAAAGCGTTTCTGCTGTTATTGAAAGGAGCAGGCATGAAGTATAAGAAAAGTGTCTACAAATCGTTAGCTATGATTACACAGATTTCCATACACATGCTGGTTCCTATTTTTTTATGTTCTTTTTTGGGGATTCTTATTGATAGGAAGTTTGGCACTTATTTTGTAATTCCTCTTTTTATTTTAGGAGCAATGGCGGGATTTCGGAATGTTTATGTTTCAGCAAAGGCGATTTATGATAACAAGGAGGAATCAGGTCATGACAGATGAAAACAGCAGTGTATTAAAGGAATTAATTTTGGGGACGCTATTGTTTGGAGTGGCAGTGGCACTGCTTGGTGTATGGTGGGTAGAAAATAAGAAAATGTTTCTTGTAGGATTGACCATTGGAACTGCCGTTTCTGTCTGGCGTGCCATACATATGCAGTCTACTTTGGAAAGCATTCTGGAGTTTGAAGGGAAGGCTGCGCAGGCAAAAATGGCAATGGCATATGCTGTACGTATGATAGCCACCATTATTGTATTAGCACTGATGGTAATAATGAAATTAGGAAATACTGCCATACTTATGTGCTTTGTAGGTCTATTTGGGTTAAAAGCGGGAGCCATGTTGCAACCGCATATTCATAAATATATGAATAAATTAACATATAACGCAGATGAGAGGTAATCTTTTTATCTGACATTAAAGAAAAGGAGGGTGAGCAGATGGAGTTGGTGAGTACGGCAGGTGCAGTAGCAGCAAACAGTGAAATGGGCTTCATGATTAAAGGTCTGATTCCTTACAAGCTTTTTGGGCAGGAATTATGGATTACTACCACCCACGTCAGTATTTTGATCGTGGATGTAGTTCTTTTGATCTTATTCATTGTAACTAAAAGGAAAATGAAGAATGCAAGTGAAGTTCCAAAAGGGTTTCAAAATATTGTAGAACTGATAGTAGAAATGCTTGACAATATGGTGAAAGGCAGTCTTGGGGATAATGCATATAAATTTGTAAACTACATTGGCAGTATTTTTATTTTCATTTTCATCAGCAATATCTCGGGTATTTTTGGTCTTAGACCGCCAACTGCGGATTATGGAGTTACGTTCCCGTTGGGTGTGTTATCATTTTGCATTATTCAGTTTAATAATGTGAAGCATAACAAACTTGGAGCAGCAAAATCCTTATTAGAACCAATACCATTGTTTTTGCCGGTTAACTTAATCGGTGAAATTGCAGTACCTATTTCACTTTCGTTACGTTTATTCGGTAACGTGTTATCCGGTACTGTTATGATGGCACTGGTGTATGGACTCTTACCAATCTTTTTGAGATTCGGATTTCCGGCAGTTCTTCATGTTTATTTCGACTTGTTTGCCGGAGCAATTCAGACATATGTATTCTGTATGCTTACAATGACATATGTAAACGACAAAATTTCAGATGCATAAAAAGTAAAACAAAAACTATGATAGAAAACAGGAGGAAATTTATATGATTACAGGAGAAGATTTAATTTTAGCATGTTCAGCAATCGGTGCAGGTTTGGCAGTTATCGCAGGTATTGGTCCTGGTATTGGACAAGGTATCGCAGCAGGTTATGCAGCTTCAGCCGTTGGTAGAAATCCGGGAGCAAAATCAGATATCACTTCTACTATGCTTTTAGGTCAGGCGGTGGCAGAAACAACAGGTCTTTATGGCTTGCTTATTGCGTTCTTACTGTTATTCGTAAAACCTCTTACTTAAAAGAAGGAATAGAAATAGCGGTATCACGCATATGTGAGTTTGTATTACATGCAAAGTGCGTGAGCAGGCAATCATTTCACTGTGTGAAGTGGTACAAAATACAAGCCGAAAGGAGGCTGGACCTTGGAACGATTATTTGATTTGGATTTACAATTAATTGCAGATAGCTTATTTACTGCAATAAACATTTTTATCCTTTTTATTGTGGCGTCTTACCTATTTTTTAATCCTGTGAGAAACTTTTTAAAAGCAAGGCAGGATAGAATCCGGAATGATCTGGATACTGCAGAGAGTGAAAAGAAATCTGCAATAGAAATGAAAGCAGAGTATGAAGCCAAGTTAAAGAATGTAAATAAGGAAGCAGAAGAAATCTTAAGCAGTGCACGTAAAAAAGCAATGAAAAATGAAGCCAAAATTGTGGAAGAGGCAAAGGCAGAGGCAGCAAGGATCATCGAACATGCCAGAAAAGAAGCGGAGTTAGAAAAGAAACGTGTGGCGGATGATATGAAAAAGGAAATGGTTTCCATTGCCTCTTGTTTGGCAGGCAAGGTTGTGGCAGCATCCATTGATACTACAGTGCAGGATGCCCTGATTGACGAAACCATAAAAGAAATGGGTGATAGAACATGGCTAAGTTAGCGGCAAAAACTTATGGGGACTCATTGTTTGAACTGGCATTGGAGGAAGGAAAAATAGATCTTTTTTTAAAAGAAGCTAAATTTGTACAGCAGGTTCTTGATGAAAATGAAGATTTAGTCAAGCTGATGACACACCCTAAAATTAGTAAAGAAGAAAAAGAAAATGTGATTGAAAACATATTTAAGTCAAATATCAGTGATGAGCTGACAGGATTTCTTGTGATTGTGATAAAAAAAGGAAGGTTCAAGGAAATAAAATCCATTTTTTCCTATTTTATTGCAAAAGTAAAAGAATATAAAAAAATCGGTGTAGCATTTGTTACCACGGCAGTAGAGCTTAAGCAGGAACAAAAGGAAGCACTGGTAAAGCGGTTAATTGAAACCACAGAGTATGAAACAATGGAAATGAATTACACTACAGATTCTTCATTGATCGGCGGCATGATAGTGCGGATCGATGACAGAGTTGTGGACAGCAGCATAAAACATAAGTTGAATGATTTAACAAGAGATTTGTTGAAAATTCAGTTAGCATAAGAAATGAAGAAAGAAGGTGCTAAATTCCATGAATTTAAAACCAGAAGAGATTAGTTCAGTAATCAAAGAACAGATTAAACGGTATTCTTCACAGCTTGAGGTGTCTGACGTAGGTACGGTTATTCAAGTGGCGGATGGTATTGCCAGAGTGCATGGGCTTGAAAAAGCAATGCAGGGAGAGCTGTTGGAATTTCCAGGAGAAGTATATGGAATGATTCTTAACTTGGAAGAAGACAATGTAGGTGCTGTATTACTTGGAGATACGAAAAATATTAACGAAGGTGACATTGTAAAGACCACGGGAAGGGTGGTAGAGGTTCCCTGTGGCGATGCAATGCTTGGGCGAGTAGTAAATGCATTGGGACAGCCCATTGATGGCAAGGGGCCCATTGAAACAGATAAATTCCGTCAGATTGAGCGTGTGGCTCCTGGTGTTATTTATAGAAAATCTGTAGATACCCCATTACAGACCGGTATTAAGGCGATTGATTCGATGGTTCCTATTGGGCGCGGACAGCGTGAGCTTATTATTGGTGACCGTCAGACCGGTAAAACAGCCATTGCGATTGATACTATTATTAATCAGAAGGGGCAGAATGTAAAATGTATTTACGTTGCAATTGGACAAAAAGCATCTACCGTTGCCACTATTGTAAAGACTTTAGAAGAATATGGTGCTATGAGTTACACCACTGTAGTTGCATCTACAGCCAGTGAGCTTGCGCCGCTGCAGTATATTGCTCCATATTCTGGATGTGCGATCGGAGAAGAATGGATGGAAAATGGGGAAGATGTATTGATCGTATATGACGATTTGTCCAAACATGCTACAGCATACCGTACGCTGTCCTTGCTTTTGAGAAGACCGCCAGGTCGTGAAGCTTATCCTGGAGATGTATTCTACTTACATTCCAGGTTGCTAGAGCGTGCAGCCAGACTTTCTGATGAACTAGGCGGAGGTTCTTTAACAGCTCTTCCGATCATTGAAACACAGGCAGGTGATGTATCGGCATACATTCCTACCAATGTAATTTCTATTACAGACGGACAGATTTATCTGGAAACAGAAATGTTTAATTCCGGTTTTCGCCCGGCGGTTAATGCAGGCTTATCAGTATCACGAGTTGGTGGTGCTGCACAGATTAAGGCGATGAAGAAGATTGCAGGTCCCATACGAGTAGAACTTGCCCAGTATAGGGAACTGGCGGCATTCTCACAGTTTGGTTCTGAATTAGATGCAGACACAAAAGAGCGTCTTGCCCAAGGTGAAAGAATCAGAGAAATGTTAAAACAGCCCCAGTATAAGCCCATGCCGGTAGAGTATCAGGTAATGATCATATACGCAGCTACTAAGAAGTATCTTTTGGATATTGCGGTGGAAGATATCGGTCGATTTGAAACAGAATTTTTTGAGTTCGTTGATACAAAATATCCTGAAATCCCAGCTCAGATTCGTGAAACACAGGTGCTTTCAGAAGAAAATGAGGAAGCATTAGTAAAGGCTATCCAAGAATTTAAAAAGGAATTTTAAACGGAAGGTTATGTGCGTTAGGAAAATAAGAGCAGGGAGGGTGATATCATGGCATCAATGAGAGATATCAAACGGCGTAAAGTCAGTATTCAAAGCACACAGCAGATTACAAAAGCCATGAAGCTTACTTCAACGGTAAAACTGCAGAAAGCAAAGACAAAAGCGGAACAATCCAAGCCGTATTTTGATTTTATGTATGAAACAGTGAATTCTATGCTGTCCAGATCCGGAAACATTAACCACCCTTACCTGAAGGCAAAAGATACCGGAAAGACCGCCATTGTTGTGATTACATCCAACAGAGGGTTGGCAGGGGGTTATAATAATAATATCATAAAACTTGTAACAGAGTTTGAGGTTCCAAAGGAGAACATGGTAGTTTACACCATAGGTTCTAAAGGAAGAGATGCACTGGAACGGAGAGGCTATGAAATAAAGGAAGATTATTCTGATATCGTAGAGGATCCTCAGTATAGTGAGGCAAACATGATCAGCAGAGACTTGTTGACTGCATTTGAGCAGGGGGAGATCAAAGAGATTTATCTTGCATACACCTTCTTTAAAAATACAGTAAGTCATGAGCCTAGAAGAATTAAGCTTCTGCCGGTGGAAATCAGCCAGGAAGAGACAGATGCAAAAAGTATTCCCATGAATTATGAACCGGGAGAAGAAGAAGCTTTGGATATGATAATTCCAAAGTATATTACAAGTATTGTTTATGGTGCGTTAATGCAGGCAGTAGCCAGTGAAAACGGAGCCAGAATGCAGGCAATGGATTCGGCAACAAGCAATGCAGAAGAAATGATAGATTCGCTATCATTGTTATATAATAGGGCACGACAAGGCTCAATTACTCAGGAATTAACTGAGATCATAGCCGGTGCCGAAGCAATAAGCTAAAGGAGTGAGTGCATAAATGGCAGATAAAAATATAGGTAAAATCACTCAGATTATTGGTGCGGTACTTGATATAAAATTCAGCACAGGAAACCTACCTGAAATCAATGAAGCAATTGAAATTACAAAACAGGATTCTGATGTGCTGGTGGTAGAAGTATCACAGCATCTGGGAGACGATATAGTAAGATGTATTGCCATGGGTCCCACAGACGGTCTGGTAAGAGGAATGGAGGCAGTGGCAACTGGTGCTCCGATTACCGTACCTGTCGGTGAAAATACCCTTGGGCGAATCTTTAATGTATTGGGAAAACCGATTGATAATGGAGAAGCACCGAAAGATGTGGAGTATTCTCCGATTCATAGAAAAGCTCCGGCCTTTGAGGAGCAGTCAACCACAACAGAAATTCTTGAAACGGGTATTAAGGTAGTAGATTTACTCTGTCCTTACCAGAAGGGCGGTAAGATTGGCTTGTTCGGCGGTGCCGGCGTTGGTAAAACCGTATTAATTCAGGAATTGATTCGTAATATTGCAACAGAGCATGGTGGATATTCTGTATTTACCGGTGTAGGTGAACGTACCAGAGAAGGAAATGATCTTTATTATGAAATGAAGGAATCCGGGGTTATCAATAAGACCACCATGGTATTCGGACAGATGAACGAACCGCCTGGAGCTCGTATGAGGGTGGCTCTTACAGGACTTACCATGGCGGAATATTTCCGTGATAAAGGCGGAAAGGATGTATTGTTATTTATTGATAACATTTTTCGTTTCACTCAGGCGGGGTCTGAGGTTTCCGCCTTGCTGGGACGTATGCCGTCAGCAGTAGGTTATCAGCCCACATTACAGACAGAAATGGGGGCATTACAGGAACGTATTACTTCCACAAAGAACGGTTCTATTACTTCTGTACAGGCTGTATATGTACCTGCCGATGATTTAACTGACCCGGCACCTGCAACCACATTTGCCCATTTGGATGCAACCACAGTTCTTTCGCGTTCTATTTCAGAACTTGGTATTTATCCGGCAGTAGATCCGCTGGAATCTACTTCACGTATTCTGGACCCCAGAATCGTGGGCGAAGAACATTATAAGGTTGCCCGTGGTGTACAGGAAATTCTTCAGAAATACAAAGAACTACAGGATATCATTGCAATTTTAGGTATGGACGAACTTTCAGAGGATGATAAACTGGTAGTATCCCGTGCAAGAAAGGTACAGAGATTTTTGTCTCAGCCCTTCTTTGTTGCAGGGCAGTTTACAGGGCTGGAAGGAAGGTATGTTCCGGTATCTGAAACAATTCAGGGCTTTAAAGAAATTCTGGAAGGTAAATATGATGAAATTCCTGAAAGCTGTTTCTTAAACGCAGGAAACATTGATGATGTACTTGCCCGGGTGAAGTAAGGGGTGATACTATGGCAGAGTTAATGAAATTGCAGGTTATATGCCCTGATAGAATGTTTTATGAGGGTGAAGTCTCCATGGTGGAGTTAAATACCACTGAGGGAGAAATGGGTATCTATCCAAAACATATTCCACTGACCAGTATTTTGGCACCAGGAATTTTAACCATAACGGAAGAAAATGGATTGAAAAATGCTGCATTACATTCTGGGTTTGTGCAGATTCTTCCGGAAAAGGTGACTATTATGGCAGAAGTCGCAGAATGGCCCAATGAAATTGATCTGGACAGAGCGGAGGCCGCCAGAGACAGAGCTGAGGAGAGAATCAGGACGAAAAACAGTAAAACGGATATGGCCAGAGCAGAAACCGCGTTGCAGAGAGCCATTGCCCGAATAAATGTAATCAAACATTAAATGAAATGTATAAAAGACTTTTTATCTGGTAATACTTGGAATAAGTATAAAAGATAGGAGGTCTTTTTTTATGAAAAAAATAATAACGGCACTGGCTCTTGTATTGTGGATTGTAGCCATTATTCAGGGAATAGATATGTTAGGCGGAAATAAGGAAGCAGAAGTGATTCAGGCATTTAGCAGCATGAGTATGATGCAGGAAAACAGTAAAATCCAGTCTTATGGAAAGTTTAGTGGAGATTATCTGACGGTGGAAGAACAAAAACTTTTGTTGAAAACTATGGCAGAAGCGCTGGGAATTGTGGATAACTATACCTTAGAGGAAAATAGTGACCAGTATGGAAGAAAAGTAACTCTTTTTTTAGATGGAGCAAAAGCAGATACAAAACTTGAATTTATTACAGAAGAAAAGGATGAAACAGAAGCTCATTCTATGGAGGTAAATCAGTACTTAAAAACGGAACTCCAAATTGAAGATTCCATTGAAAGTGCATTTTACTATGATGATACAGTGAAAATGATCATGAATCGGTATTCTGAAACGCCGCAGACAGTTATTAATATTAACGGTCAGTACCAGGGAGAACTTGGAACAGAACAAAAAGATATCATTGCCATGGAACTGTTGGAAAAGTTAAAGGCAGAAGTGGTGGTAGAACACAGAGAAGACACATACGTTGTCTATGCTTATACACCGTTAATTGAGGAGTACAAAAAGGTGGGAGAAGATAAGATAAATCTTACCATAGCTATTATATATAATGAGGAACAGGATAAGACAGAAGTTTTGCTGGCTACACCATTGTTAAATGAGGATTTCTGAATAAAGAAGTACTGATTATAAAATCGTCCATAAGGCTGAATTGTTATAAAAATAAAGGAACAAAAATATACCTAGCTGCATATATTAGTACTGTAATGTTGAAATAAATATGGAGGCAGTATGGAATATAAAAAAACTGGAGAAACAAAGCCAAGAAATGTTTTCGGTTCCAATGTGACATCGCCAATGGGAGGACAGCCGCCAATGGGAGGTAGACCGTCAATGGGAGAGCAACCATCGATGATGCCGGGATACCAGCCACAGATGATGCCGGGATATCATCAACGAATGATGCCAGGAAACACATATCCGCCAAGAAACTATCGTCCGCCAATGATGATGCCGCCTTATCCTGTATATCCGCCTAATATACCAATGCCGTATTATTATGGGGATACTTTACAGGGAATGGAAGTGTGGAATGATAATGATTTTACGGAAGATGACTTGGATAAGGAATTAGAACAGATTATGGAAATGTATCCTTCCAGGGCAAAAGAAATCCAGAAAAAGGTTGTAGAAGTCTGTGATTCCATAGATTATGACGGAAGTATTTTGTATGATGAGTATCCAGATAAATTTGTACTTAGCAAGTATTGTGATAAAATATTTCAGGATATGGAACCAACACAGGTAGAAATGGCATCAGAAAATTTGGAGAATCAGCAAGTGAACAGTGCAGCAAGACAGGGTGGCGGCGGAAGAGGACCATGCAGAAACTGCAGACCAAACGATGGTCGCCGAGACTTGATCGATGTACTATTTTTCAATGAAATATTCCGGAGAAGGTGCCGGAAAGGTAAATGCCGCAGATGGTAATAAAGGAGAAAGGTTCCGCAAGCGGAACCTTTCTTTTGTATATGAATGTACATTGACAAGCCTAATTAAAATTAAGAAAATCATAAACATTATACAAAAATTTTAGTTGAGGTTTTTACTTAAAGGAATTAAGATATATATAAGAAAAAATTTAGGGAGGAACCATGGAGTTATCAGAATTATTAAATTGCGCACTGACCGGTGAGTTATCTGGAATCACAATTAGCAATGTGAGGAATAACGAACTTGGAGAAAAAATAAAAATACGTCCGGTATTGTTGAAAGATCAGTTAAAGTTTCAGGTGACTTTTTACCGGGGAACTAAGGTTATACATAAAAATTATGAAAAACAGGACTTGCTTGTGGATATTCCGTTGTGGCTTAGTGAATACTTTAAGCAGATGCAGGCAGAATATGCAGATATGCAGGCAAGTGTTCTGGTAAGCAAAAAAGGAAGAATAACCATCAAAACAAAAGAGACAGGCTGTAAAAAAGCTACTGTGCTGGAACATAACCGGAAGAAAAAATATATTCTGGAGGAAGGTAAACCAGTACCATTTTTGGTGGATCTAGGAGTTATGAGCCGCAATGGAAAAATCGTTCATGCAAAATATGATAAATTTAAACAGATTAACCGTTATTTGGAATTTGTGGACGATATTTTAGAGCAGCTTCCAAAACACAGGGAAATTACCATTGTGGATTTTGGTTGTGGCAAATCATATCTAACCTTTGCACTGTATTATTTTCTAAACGAATTGAAAGGGTATCAGGTACAAATCGTAGGACTTGATTTAAAGGAAGATGTGATTGAACATTGTAATATACTCAGCAGAAAATATGGGTATCAGGATAAACTAAAATTTTATGTAGGAGATATTGCCGGTTATCAGGGACTGGCATCTGTAGACATGGTGGTAACGCTGCATGCCTGTGATACGGCAACAGACTATGCATTGGCAAAAGCAGTGGCATGGGGGGCAGAAGTAATTTTGTCGGTTCCATGTTGTCAGCATGAAGTAAACAGACAGTTGGAAAATGATATGCTGTCACCGGTACTGAAATACGGGTTAATTAAGGAAAGAATGGCAGCTTTGCTGACAGATGGTATCCGTGCACAGCTTTTGGAGGAACAGGGCTATCAGGTGCAGGTAATGGAATTTATTGATATGGAGCATACACCCAAAAATATACTGATTCGAGCAGTGAAAGGTAAAAAGGCAGGCCGGAATCAGAAGCTGGATGATTGTATGAAAGAGCTTCATATCCAGCCGACTTTAAGCCGGCTTCTGAAACGGTAATGTGACAGATGGAGGTTATAACATAGAATGAAAAAATACCTAATAAAAATTGCAGTACTGTCTACGGTGTTTGTGCTTAGTGTGGTGATCATAAGTAAAATTATAAATCAGGGGAACACTGATATGACCGCAGAAATGGCAAATGCTACTTATCCGGTGATTACTGCCATTGTAGGGGAGCATGAGGCAAACACGCTGCATGGTTATAGCAGTGAAATGCAGGCACAGTTTATGAGGGACACTATTACACCTCTTAATGAAGACCGCAAACTTACCATTCAGGTGAAGGAAACAGAACTGGATATTAATGAAATTTCTTATGAAGTGAGAAGTCTGGATACCAAAAGGCTGGTAGAGGACAACAAAGTAAGTAGTTTTACAACAGACAATAACGGAATACAGGCAGAAATACCCATTAAGGATTTGATTGATAAGGGAACAGAATATATTCTGACCATTGTGCTTCACTGCGACGGAAATCAGGAAATTCGTTATTATACAAGAATAATAATGCCCAACAGCAATTATGCCGAGGAACTGATGGATTTCGCTGACGATTTGCAGAAAAAAATATATAGTAGGGACAAAAGCTACTCAGAAGATATTGTAAAATATTTAGAATCTAATTCCAGCGGAGATAATTCCACTTATAATTATGTAAATATTCACTCCAGTTATGATCAGGTTACTTGGGGAGAACTGAATGTGAAAGTGGAATCTGAAACAATCCCACAAATCAAGGAATTATCTGATACCATAGGGACGATTAATTATAACTATGTGGTTTCTATAGAAAAAGAAAATGGCGGTAAAGATTATCTTAATGTGAAAGAGTATTACTATATTCGCTATACTTCAAATAGAATGTATCTGTTAGATTATGAACGGTTTGCCAGTGAAATTTTTACACCCACAAGTGAGCGGTTTGATGAAAATAAAGTAAATCTTGGTATTATTGATGAAAATATGGAGTACGAAGAAAACATGGACGGAACCATTGTGAGCTTTGTTCAGGAAAATACATTATGGCAGTACAATAACAATACAGACAGAATTATAAAAGTATTTGGATTTTATAATAATAATGTGTCAGATGTAAGAGATACTTATGATCAGCATAAGGTAAAGATAGTAAACATGGATGAAAATGGTAATATGCAGTTTATGGTATGTGGTTACATGAACCGAGGGCGTCATGAAGGAGAAACAGGGATTGCCATGTATTATTATGACAGCACGATTAACTGTATTGAAGAAGAAGTATTTTTACCCAGCACTAAGCCATATCAGCTGATAAAAGAAGATATTGATAATCTTATATATGTAAACCGTAATAATGAAATGTATATTTATTTGGAAGAAAGCTTGTATAAAATTGATCTGAGTGTTCACACTTATGAAGTGGTGGTGAGCGGACTGACGGAAGGAACCTATACCGTATCGGAAGATAACAGCATGATTGCATGGCAGGATGAGTTAGACAGATATAACTCTCAGACCATTCATGTATTATCGCTGCAGGAAGGAAGCCAATATCAGGTGACGGCAGGAACACAGGAATGTATAGCTCCGTTAGGTTTTATGCAGCAGGATTTTATTTATGGAATTGCCGTAAAAGACGATATAAAATATGATGTGACGGGTGTTATGAGATTTCCTATGTATGCCATTTGTATCCGAAATGAGAAGGAAGAAGAAATCACTTACAGCAGAGATGGCATTTACATTATGGGTACAAGTCTTAAGGATAATGTGATTCAGCTGGAACGTTATGAAAAGCTATCCGATGGCTCTTATAAGCAAGTAGACAGTGACAGTATCATGAATAATGATTTTGTGGAAAATACCAATGTGACACTTACGAAAAAAGTAACGGACGAAAAAGAAACAGAAATGCAGCTGGAATTGGCATATAATATTTCAGAATCACAGCCAAAGCTTCTTATGCCCAGAGAAGTGGTGTATGAGGAATCCAGAAATGTAGAAATTGAAGAAAACAAGAGCAACACAGCCGAAAATTATTATTATGTATATGCCCGTTATGGTATGATGGGGGTATATACAGATGCTGCTGAAGCAATTGAAACAGCTGATAATTATTCCGGCGTCGTATTGAATAAGGATCAAAATTACATTTGGGAGAAAATCAAACGGCAGACCAGCACAAAGATTAATCAAGTATCATCTTCAGCAGTGGATGGGGAAAACAGCTTAGGTATTTGTCTGACACAGATGCTGACAGCGGCAGGCTATACAGTGGATGCCCAGCCTTTGCTGGAACAGGGAGAACCGCCTTTATCCATATTAAATAAATATGTGGAGGGGGATGTGCTTGATCTGACAGGTTTAAGTGTGGACAATGTATTGTACTATGTCAGCAGAGGATATCCGGTATTAGCGGTTCTGGGGGAAAACAAAGGTGTTCTGATTGTAGGCTATGATGAATTTAATGTACTGATTTTGGACCCGTCAAACGGCATAGAACCATACAAGAAAGGCTTAAATGACAGCCGGGAGTATTTTAATGATTTAGGAAATAATTTTATTAGTTTTGTAAATTAGGAGGTAGAGCATGGACGAAAGAATTAAAAAACTGGCAAAAAATCTAGTTACTTATTCCTGTAAGGTAAAAGAAGGTGAAAAGGTTTATATTAACTATATCGGGCAGGAAACAGAGGATTTGGCAAGAGCTGTGATAAAGGAAGTATACAAGGCAAAGGGAAGACCTTTCGTACATTATATCAGCAATGAGGTTTTAAGAGAAGTGTTAATGAACTGCGATGAAGAACAGCTGAAACTGATGGCAGAAATAGATGCACTGGAAATGTCAAAAATGGATTGCTATATTGGTATTCGCGGCGCAGATAATGTTTCTGAACTTTCCGATGTACCAGAAGGCAAGATGAAGATGTATGATCAACTGTACCAGACGCCGGTACATCATGAGATTCGCGTGCCAAAAACAAGGTGGGTGGTGTTGCGCTATCCAAATCATGCCATGGCACAGTTAGCATGTACCAGTACAGAGGCGTTTGAAGATTTCTACTTTGAAGTATGTAATCTGGATTATTCAAAGATGAATGAAGCAATGAAATCGCTGGTTGAACTGATGAATAGAACAGATAAAGTAAGAATGACAGGACCAGGAACGGATATCAGTTTTTCTATCAAGGACATTCCAGCAATTCCGTGCGCAGGTGAATTAAATATTCCCGACGGTGAAGTGTATACAGCACCGGTAAGAGATTCAGTCAATGGAACAATTCAGTACAATACGCCGTCTATTTATCAGGGATTTACCTTCGAGAATGTATGTCTTACCTTTGAAAATGGAAAGATTGTAAAAGCCACAGCCAATGACACAGAACGAATCAACCAGGTATTTGATACAGATGAAGGTGCAAGATATATCGGAGAATTTGCAATTGGGGTGAATCCATATATCTTATCTCCAATGAAGGATATTTTATTTGACGAGAAAATCTGCGGTTCCATCCATTTTACACCAGGAAATTGCTATGAGGAGGCGCCAAACGGAAATACATCTGCAATCCATTGGGATTTAGTATGGATTCAAAGACCGGAATACGGTGGTGGGGAAATTTACTTTGATGACGTATTAATTCGTAAGGATGGAAGATTTGTGATTTCAGAACTGGAAGGATTGAATCCGGAAAATTTAAAATAGTATATTTATGATAATTCAACAAAAAATAAAAGCGCTGGAGCTATAATGCTCCACAGCGCAGTAATGAGGTGGTATTATGGGTAAAAAAGAGGACAAAAAACTAATTGAAGCAATTCGTGATATGAAGCCGATTCAGGAAGAAACAGGTAATGATGAGTTAAAGAAAATTCATTATCGTTTAAGGACTGGAAGAAATCAGTTTGAAAATGTTACTTCTAAGGCTATGAGTTCAGTAATGAAGGTCAGTGCTTTGGATTTAACATTAAATGATTGTGCCCAAAAACTAGAAAACGTTAGTGACGGTCTCAATGAAGCATCTGCAAAGATAGCGGAAACAGCTGCGGTTACAGCAGATATTACGGGAGAAGTCACCAATGCCCATGAGATACTGGTGCAGTCCATTGTAAGGATTTCAGAAGATACGGCAGACATTACCGCCGAGATTGAGAAAAGCGATGGCAAATTAAATGACATTACAAGTACGGCATCAAAAACAATGAATGCATCTTATACCATGAAAGAAGACATGAATTCATTATTGGGGATCATTCGCCATATGCAGGAAGTGATTGCGGCTATCAATAATATTTCTGGACAGACCAATCTCTTGGCATTGAATGCGTCTATTGAAGCGGCAAGAGCCGGTGAAGCAGGAAAAGGCTTTGCGGTAGTTGCGGAGGAAATCAGAAAGCTATCTGAGGAAACTAAGAATTTGACGGATAGCATGGAAAAGTTTGTGGACAGTGTAGAGCTGGCTTCCAGTAAGAGTGCAGCAAGTGTGCAGGATACGGTTAATTCACTGGAAAAAATTCAAGAAAGACTGGAGGAAGTCAGAGAAGTAAACCACAATAATTTTATAAAGATAGACAATATCAACCGTGAAATTACCAGTGTGGCAGCCACCAGTGAAGAAATCAGTAGTTCTATGAATGAAGTGGACACTCAGGCAGGCAGAATGAAGGAAGAAACACAACTGATTAAAGAAAATGCAGAATTAAGTTTTTCTATCAGTAAAGAATTACAGGAAGTTGTGAAACCGCTGGATGCTATTGAAACCGAATTGACAGAAGTAACAAATATTATTGGAGTTATGTCAGAAGATCGTTTCTACATGTTAGAAAATGATGAATTTAAAAAACAGGTTTCCAATGCCATAAGTGCTCATAAAGCATGGGTGGAAACGGTAAAGGTCATTGTAGAAAGCGGAAATATCGTACCTCTTCAGACAAATTATAAAAAATGTGGATTTGGACACTTCTATTATTCCATGCGGCCAAAGAAAGCAGATATTTTAGAAATCTGGAAACAAATTGGAAATTATCACAGCCAATTACATAAAAACGGTGAGCAAATTATCCGACTGGTAAATATTGGAGAACATAGCCGTGCAGAAGTTTTATTAAAAGAAATAATTGATATATCTCAAGTACTGATTCGTGAGTTTGAGAAGATTATTAACCTGACAGAAGGTTATTCCAAAGACGGAAAGAATGTATTTGAATCTTAAAGAAGAAAAAGGCAGCGGCTCCCTTAAAAAGGGAGAGGCTGCCTTTCTTGGATTATTATTTTTCAGGTAATTGGGAGGCAATCTGTGGAAAAGCTTCCACGGAACGTTTTAAAATACCGTGCATATAAGCAATGGCGGTACCATAATTAGTCATGGGTACATGCTGTTTAGCGGCAACAGACAGCCGCTGTTTCATCTCCCTTTCATTTATCATACATCCGCCGCAGTGAATGATCAGCTTATATTTTGATACATCTTCAGGAAATTCTGTTCCGCTGGTAAATTCAAAATATATTTTTTGACCTGTATATTGTGTGATCCAGTTGGGAAGTTTTACAGTGCCAATATCTTCACATTGACGGTGATGAGTACAGCCCTCAGAAATAAGTACATAATCTCCGTTCGTCAAGGTGTCCAGTATCTTGGCACCTTGTACGGCTGTTTCAAGGTTTCCTTTATATCTTGCAAACAAAATAGAAAAAGAAGTCAGTAGAATATCTTGTGGAGTATCTGCGGCTACTTTTTCAAAGGCTTGGCTGTCGGTAATTACAAGTTTTGGCTTTTGTCCCAGCTGCTGCAATGTGGATTTTAACTGATTTTCTTTTACCACAACAGAAATGGCATCTGCATCTAAAATATCACGAATGGTCTGCTGTTGGGGCAAAATCAGGCGTCCCTTTGGTGCAGCACTGTCAATGGGAATTACTAGAACAACCAAGTCGGAGGGTTCCAGCAAGTCTGCCACAATGGAAGAATTTTTAATGGAAGGTTTGGCTTGAGCTGCAATCAGTTCTTTTAACTGCTCGATATTTAGACCAGATTTGGCACTGATACCAATACAGTGCTGGCCGATATCATAAGGAATTGGAGGTTCACACAAGTCAGCTTTGTTAAAGGCAATCACAAAGGGGAGTTCTTTGGAGCGGAAACGTTTTATTAACTTATAATCCAGTTCTGTAATCCCCTTTGTACTGTCTACAATCAACACAGCAACATCTGTTTTGTTTAAAACCTGATATGTTTTTTTGATTCGCAGTGCACCAAGACTTCCCTCATCATCCAGACCTGCAGTGTCAATCAACACAACGGGACCAATGGGCAGCAGTTCCATGGATTTATAGACCGGGTCTGTGGTGGTTCCCTCAAACTCTGATACAATGGAAAGCTGTTGGCTGGTAATGGCATTGATAACACTGGACTTTCCAACGTTTCGCCTTCCGAATAATGCAATGTGTATCCGTTCAGAGGATGGTGTGTGATTTAATGACATGTAAAGATACCTCCTTAAGTAAAATGTGCTAGAATCTAAAATCTCTTTGTCCTTGTTTTATCTGTTCTAAATTTTTTATTACAATCTCCCGCACTGTATCGCTTGGTATATTTTGAATTTCTTGATGAATTAATTGCCGGCCAATATCTTTGGTTTCTGCAGATGCATAATCCTCCAGATATTCCTGCAAGGTCATTAGCGCATTTGGATGACAGCAGTTTTGAATCTGTCCGCTTTTGCAAAGGCTCATAAAGCGGTCACCGGTGCGGCCCTCCCGATAGCAGGCAGTGCAGAAACTTGGAATGTAGCCGGATTTCATCAACCAGTTTACCACCTGGTCTAAAGTACGGGTATCACTAACATCAAATTGAGCAGAATTTTCTTCCGGCAGTTCCGGTTCTACATAACCGCCCACGCTAGTACGGGACCCGCCGCTGATTTGAGATACCCCAAGGTGCAGTAAACGTTCCCTGCATTTCTGGCTCTCTCTAGTGGAAACGATCATTCCGGTGTAAGGCACACTGATGCGGATACATGCTACAAGTTTTGCAAAAGTATCATCGTCGATACCGTTATCAAAGGTATCTGGATCAATATCATCCGCACGGCGAATACGGGGAACGCTGATGGTGTGAGGTCCTACTCCATGAACTGCTTCTAAGTGTTCAGCATGCATCAGCAGACCGGCAAACTCATAGCGATACATTTCCAAGCCAAATAAGACACCGAGTCCAACATCGTCAATGCCGCCTTCCATGGCGCGGTCCATGGCTTCAGTGTGGTAGGCATAGTCATGTTTTGGTCCTGTGGGATGCAGTTTTTCGTAACTTTCTTTATGGTAAGTTTCTTGAAATAAAATATAGGTGCCGATACCAGCATTCTTTAATTTACGGTAATTTTCCACAGTGGTGGCAGCAATATTTACATTTACACGACGAATGGCACCGTTTTTATGCTTAATGCTGTAGATAGTTTTAATGCTCTCCAAAACATATTCGATTGGATTATTTACCGGATCTTCACCAGCTTCTAATGCCAGCCGCTTATGTCCCATATCCTGCAGGGCAATTACTTCGCTGCGGATTTCCTCCTGTGTAAGTTTTTTACGAGCAATATGCGTGTTGGTATTGTGATATGGACAGTAAACACAGCCGTTGACGCAATAGTTGGAGAGATAAAGAGGTGCAAACATTACAATACGGTTACCGTAGAAATCTTTTTTGATCTGTTCAGCCAAACGGAAAATTTCCTGATTCTTTTCCGGAATGGCACAATCCAAAAGAACCATAGCCTCCCGGTGGGACAATCCTTTGCGTAATTGCGCTTTTTTTATAATTTGGTCAATAAGCTCAATATTGTTTTTGTTTTTATCGCCATATGCAAGGGTTTCTAAAATCTCTTCATGATTGATGAAATCCTCTGCTTTCATAGATGTTGCCTGATACATTGGTATATACTCCTTTCTGTTGTTTAAACACAACATACAGACTTTAATGTATAGTATACTACTAATTATTGTGAATGGAAAGTGCGAAAGATTTGGAATTCATAAAAATATGTAGAAAATTCACAAAAAGGCACTTGTTAATATCAAAAAATGTGGTAAAATAATATATAAGAACGTGTAGGGAAGGAGAAAGGTTTATGGGATTGTTTAGTAAAAAGGAAAACATAGCAGCAAATGAAGCAAAAGTTGATATTAATTTATCAGAAATTTCAGCACCGGTAAAACAAATTGGGGAATTTGTGAAGCAAAAAGAAACAGAAGTTTCAAAGTCAGATAAAACACAGTTGGAAAAAATCGAAAGCATGAAAAGCAGCTTTTATGATATTACCAAAAAGTCGGAGGACATTGATAATGCCATAAGCGGTCTTCAGACAGATTTCCAGTCTCTTGGAGCTATGAAGTCAGAGATGGATGGAAGCTTAAAGGATGTGTTTAAAGTTGTAGATGATGCTAACAATAATGTGACAGCACTAAAGAATAATTCTGAAGCAGTAGAAGAAAAATTTGGTGAGATACAAAACGTATTCCATGAATTTCAGAAAAGTTTTGATGAGATTAAAGATACTATGCAGGCGATTATCGGAATTGCAAACCAGACAAATATGCTGGCTTTGAATGCGTCTATTGAAGCAGCGAGAGCCGGTGAAAATGGAAGGGGATTTGCCGTTGTTGCAGATCAGGTCAATGCTTTGGCAGGACAGATTAAAGTGTTAGTTGGGGATGTAAACTCCAGTATGGAGACCTTACAGAACAATTCAGAACATTTGGAAGCTTCCATGGGACAGGCTCAGAAAGCACTTGGAGTTTCCAAAGAGCGTGTGGAAGAAACAGGAAAAGCTTTTGCAATCATCAGCGAAACAGGAAAAAGTGTTACAGATATTAATGAAAATATCAGTCAGGCAGTGGAATCTTGTGTGAAACAGGTTGGACAGGTGAAATCTTCCCTTGATAATACAGTTAGTGCCATTGGAAGTGTGGCAGATGAAATGGAAAGAATCGGAAATCCTGGAGATGTGGATTATGGATATTCTTACATAAGTGGCTTGGTGGAAGAAATTAAACCCAAAATCCGCAAATATAGTAAAGAATAAGATTATACATAAAAAAGAGGGTATTTTTCAAGTCATTTTAGGGTTTGAAGAATACCCTCTTTTTATGTCGGTCTGCAAATGTTCTTTAGAAAACCTTTATAAATATGTCTAAAAATTCACAATCTTTATATTGATTTGTCAGGGAAAACTCTCTATAATAAATGAAAAAGAAAAAGCATAATGAAACGTGTAAAAGTAACTTACTTGGGAAAAATAAATTTGCAAGATTAGTATATACAATGTTTCTGCAAAGACATGGAGGAGAAGTGTATGGAAAACAACAATTCCAATAATAATGGGCGTAATCAAAAAGGGCCCCAGACATTTATTATATTGGCAGCGGCAGCGATTATTACACTGATGCTGTTTAGCTTTATAAATAATCTGTTAGTAGACAGTTCCAAGAAACAGATCACATACAATGAATTTCTTGAAATGGTAGACAGCGGCCAAGTAAAAAGTGTAGAAATTGGCAGTGACAGCATTACCATCATACCGGCACCTACAAGTGGTAACAATGACAGTGTGCTTACAGTACCTATAATCACTTATTATACTGGTATTGTAGAGGATGATACCCTGATTCAGCGTCTTTTGGATGCGGGAGTCAGCGTAGAGGGAGAAATTCCTGATCGGGTTGGATTCTTAGAATCCCTTTTAGTGTCACTTCTTCCATTGCTGCTGATTTGGTTATTATTAAGCTTTTTGTTTAGTAAGATGGCAAAAGGAAGCGGCATGATGGGTGTTGGAAAGAGCAATGCCAAAGTGTATGTGGAAAAAGAAACTGGAATAACCTTTAAGGATGTGGCAGGGGAAGACGAAGCGAAAGAATCCCTTCAGGAAGTGGTAGATTTTCTTCACAACCCTACAAAATATGCAACCATCGGCGCAAAACTTCCAAAGGGAGCGCTTTTGGTGGGACCTCCGGGAACAGGAAAAACATTGCTTGCCAAGGCAGTGGCAGGAGAAGCAAAGGTACCGTTCTTTTCTATGGCTGGTTCCGACTTTGTGGAAATGTTTGTAGGTGTAGGTGCTTCCAGAGTAAGAGATTTATTTAAAGAAGCACAGAAGGCAGCACCATGTATTATCTTTATTGATGAAATTGATGCCATTGGTAAAAGCAGAGATGCCAGATACGGCGGTGACAGTGAACGTGAGCAGACTTTGAACCAGCTGTTGGCAGAGATGGATGGTTTTGATACTTCTAAAGGTATTTTGATATTAGCGGCAACAAACCGCCCGGAAGTACTGGATAAGGCGCTTCTTCGTCCGGGACGTTTTGACCGACGTGTCATCGTAGATAAACCGGATTTAAAAGGGCGTGTGGAAATCTTAAAGGTTCACGCAAAAAATGTATTGATGGATGATACGGTAGACTTGGATGCCATTGCACTGGCAACTTCCGGCGCAGTAGGTTCAGATCTTGCCAACATGATCAATGAAGCTGCCATCAATGCAGTAAAGCACGGAAGACAGGTAGTTTCCCAGTCGGATTTATTTGAAGCAGTGGAAGTGGTACTGGTAGGTAAGGAAAAGAAAGACCGCATTA
Organism: uncultured Eubacteriales bacterium; assembly: GCA_949289145.1. Taxonomy (GTDB): domain Bacteria; phylum Bacillota; class Clostridia; order Lachnospirales; family Lachnospiraceae; genus RUG11237. The sequence continues at coordinate 36,349 of CASEML010000019.1, forward strand.
TGAGTAAGGAAGAAAGAAGAATTGTGTCTTACCACGAAGTAGGTCATGCATTGATCAGTGCTTTGGAAAAGGATGCAGAGCCAGTACAGAAGATTACCATTGTTCCAAGAACCATGGGAGCCTTAGGCTATGTTATGAATGTTCCAGAAGAAGAAAAATACTTAAATACAGAAAAAGAACTGCGCACCATGCTTGTAAAATTTCTGGCTGGCCGTGCCGCAGAGGAAATTGTGTTTGATACAGTAACTACAGGAGCTTCTAACGATATCGAGAAAGCAACGGAAATCGCCCGTGCTATGGTAACTCAGTACGGTATGTCAGAAAAGTTCGGGTTGATCGGTTTAGAAACTGTAGAAAGTAAATACTTAGACGGCAAGGCAGCAATGCACTGTGGTGATGCCACTGCAGCTGAGGTGGATCAGGAAGTTATGAGGCTTTTGAAGGAAAGCTATGAGAGAGCTAAACAGTTGCTGACGGAAAACAGAGAAGCCTTAGATAAAATCGCAGAATTCCTAATTGAGAAAGAAACTATTACCGGTAAAGAATTTATGAAAATATTCCATGAAATCAAAGGAATACCGGAAGAAACTGATACTGATTCTGCCGAAGAGGTTTCTGGTGCTGCAAAAGAAGGCGGTGAGGCTGTCACAGAAATTCAAGAATTACCAGTGAATTTAGCGAAGGAAGAACAGGATGTTTAATATAGAAGAAGAGCTAAAGAAACTCCCGGCCTCTCCCGGTGTTTATATTATGCATGATGAAAAGGATGCTATTATATATGTAGGGAAAGCTGTCAGTTTAAAAAATCGGGTTCGTCAGTATTTTCAAAGCAGTCGCAATAAGACAGCCAAAATTGAAAGTATGGTAAGTCATATTGCCAGATTTGAATACATCATCACAGATTCCGAAATGGAAGCATTAGTACTGGAATGCAACCTGATCAAAGAGCATCGTCCTAAATACAATACCATGCTGGTGGATGATAAGACCTATCCATATATTAAAGTGACGGTAGGAGAGGATTATCCCCGTGTACTGTTTACCAGAATGGCAAAAAAGGATAAGTCTCGCTATTTTGGTCCATATACTAGTGCTCAGGCGGTAAAGGATACGATAGAACTCCTGCGGAAAATGTATAAGATCAGAACCTGCAATAAAAGTATTAAAGAAGCGGAAAATAATGACAGACCCTGTCTTTATTATCAAATGAAGCAGTGTGATGCTCCATGCAACCACTATATTTCAAAAGAAGAATACGGAGAGAATATTAAAAAGGTCATTGAATTCCTGAACGGGAATTACACAGATACATTAAAAAATCTTACAGAGAAAATGCAGAAGGCTTCCGAAGAAATGAATTTTGAGGAAGCCATTGTTTATCGTGACCTGATTGAAAGCGTAAAGGCTATTGCCCAAAAGCAGAAGATTACTGACAGCAACAAACTGGAAAATAGGGATGTGCTTGCATTGGCGACGGAGGGCGAAGACGGTATTATGCAGGTGTTTTTTATTCGAGATGGAAAGTTGATTGGCAGGGAGCATTTCCACATGAATATTCCGGTAGGAGAGACTAGCGGACAAACTATAGTTAGTTTTATCAAACAATTTTATGCAGGAACACCGTTTATTCCAAAAGAGTTGATGATACAGGAAGATATCGAAGAACAACAGCTTCTGGAGGAATGGCTCAGCACTAAGCGGGGGCAGAGAGTGCATATTCGTGTGCCGAAGAAAGGTACCAAAGAACGGATGGTGGAACTGGCAAAACGAAATGCTGCGCTGGTGCTTGCGCAGGATAAGGAGCGGATTAAGCGGGAGGAAGGCAGAACTATTGGTGCTATGAAAGAAATAGCAGATCTTCTAGGACTAGAGCACATTAACCGAGTGGAGGCATTTGATATTTCAAACATCAGCGGCTATAATTCCGTAGGCTCTATGATTGTATACGAAAAGGGAAAGCCAAAAAACAGTGACTACCGCAAATTTAAAATTAAGTCGGTAGAGGGACCCGATGATTATGCCAGCATGGAAGAGGTTCTTACCAGACGTTTTCTTCATGGAATGGAAGAAAAGAAGCAGATGGAGGCAAAGAAGCTCAGCCAAGAATTGGGAAGCTTTACAAAATTTCCCGACTTGATCATGATGGATGGCGGAAAAGGCCAGGTGCATATTGCAGAGAAGGTCCTGAATAAATTACAATTAAATATTCCAGTTTGTGGCATGGTAAAGGATGATAATCACAGAACCAGAGGGCTGTATTTTCATGATGTGGAATTGCCAATCGATACTCATTCCGAAGGATTCCGCCTGATTACTAGAATTCAGGATGAAGCTCACCGATTTGCCATTGAATTTCATCGTTCCCTGAGGAGTAAGACACAGGTTCATTCTATTTTGGATGATATTGAGGGAATTGGCGAGAAACGAAGAAAAGCACTGCTTCGCAGATTTAAGTCGGTAGAGAATATTAAGGAGGCTGATTTGAAGGAACTGGCTTCCACAGAAAGTATGAATCAGCGGGCTGCGGAAACTGTGTACAAATTCTTTCATGAGAAGGATCAGTAATGAATATTCTTGTGCCAAACATTTCAAAATTCATTGATTGCACCCCCTACTTGTGTTAAAATTAGTCTATGTGTAAAAAACTATATGGAGCTGAAAGGGGATTTACGTATGCAAAGTATCAAAATACCAAAATTAATTGAGAAGATGAATTTGAAAAATCTTACACCGGAAATTTCATTGGAGGAAAGCAGAATTACAATTCCGGATATTAACAGACCGGCGCTGCAGTTAACTGGATATTTTGAACATTTTGAAAATGAACGTGTGCAGATTATTGGATATGTAGAATATACATATTTGTTGGGCCTGTCCAGAGAAAGAAAATTGGAAGTTTATGAGCAGTTTTTAGGATACAAGATGCCATGTATTATATATTGCAGCAAGGCAAAACCGGATGAAGACATGTTACGGCTTGCCAGAGAGCATGGAATTCCCATTCTGGCCACAAATAAATCCACATCTTCCTTTATGGCGGAAATTATCCGCTGGCAAAAAGTGGAGCTGGCTCCAAGTATCAGCATTCATGGTGTGCTGGTAGATGTTTATGGCGAAGGATTATTGATTATGGGGGAAAGCGGTATAGGTAAAAGTGAAGCGGCGCTGGAATTGATTAAGCGTGGTCATCGTCTTGTAACGGATGATGTGGTGGAAATCAGAAAAGTCAGCGACGAAACTCTCATTGGTACGGCACCTGATATTACCAGACACTTTATTGAATTGCGAGGTATCGGTATCGTGGATGTAAAGAATTTGTTTGGTGTAGAAAGCGTTAAGGAGACTCAGTCTATTGACTTAGTAATTAAACTAGAGGATTGGAATAAAGATAAAGAATATGATCGTCTGGGACTGGAGGAAGAATATACAGAATTTTTGGGCAATAAAGTAGTATGCCATTCTATTCCGATTCGTCCGGGTCGTAATCTTGCCATCATTTGTGAAACCGCAGCTGTAAATTACCGTCAGAAGAAGATGGGATACAATGCAGCCAAAGAATTATATAACAGAGTACAGAACAGTCTGACACAGAAACTAGAAGATTAGAGAGAGCAGGAGGACAGCATGAAGTATTGTTTTGGTATTGACGTTGGAGGAACCACAGTAAAACTAGGTTTATTTGACACAGAAGGGAAGGTAATTGAAAAGTGGGAAATAAAGACACGCTCTGAAAACGGCGGTGTTAATGTACTCCCTGACATTGCAGAGGCAGTGAAAGGAAAAATGGAAGAAAAGGGAATTGCACCAGCAGATGTGGCAGGTGCGGGAATCGGAGTTCCGGGTCCTGTTACAAACGATGGTTATGTGAACAAAGCAGTAAATCTTGGCTGGAATGAAAGATTTAATGTGGAAGAAAAGCTTTCTTCCATGTTAGGACTTCCGGTAAAGGCAGGAAATGATGCCAATGTGGCGGCTCTTGGAGAGATGTGGAAGGGCGGCGGCGCCGGTGCAGAAAATGTGGTATTTGTAACTCTTGGTACCGGAGTTGGCGGCGGTATTATTATTGGCGGAAAAATTGTTACAGGTTCCCATGGAGCCGGTGGTGAAATCGGACATATTCATGTGGAAGACAATGAATCAGACAGCTGTGGCTGTGGAAATCATGGATGTTTGGAGCAGTATGCTTCTGCTACCGGTGTAGTTCGCATTGCAAATAAACTGTTAAAAGAAACAGAGGAAGAAACGGTACTTCGCAGTGGTGAAGTATCTGCAAAGACAGTGTTTGATGCTGTAAAGGCAGGAGATTCATTTGCCATTAAAGTGGCAGAACAGTTTGGTAAATATTTGGGAACAGCTCTTGCAAATATTTCTGCCATTGTGGATCCGGAAGTGTTTGTAATCGGTGGAGGTGTATCCAAAGCAGGGGAAGTGCTGCTGGATTATATTAAGAAGTATTATGTACTCACTGCATTTCACGGATGCCGGGAAACAAGATTTGAACTGGCAAAGCTGGGAAATGATGCGGGAATTTACGGAACTGCACGTTTAATTTTAGATAAGTAATGATTAGGCACAGGAATTCCTGTGCCTTTATGGATTTTTGCAATAGGAAAGAGAGGACAAAAGCATGAAATTAGGATTTATTGGCTGTGGTAATATGGCAAGTGCCATGATTGGTGGTATTATTGGGAAAGGCTTGTATAAACCGGAGGATATTATCGTATCGGATGCATTGGAAAGCAGTATTCAGAAAGCGAAAGCAGAATTTAAGGTGAATACTGCCAGTGACAATAAAGAAGTAGTTGCTAAGGCAGAAATTATTATACTATCTGTAAAACCCCAGTTTTACGAAGATGTTATTGAAGAAATTAGTAAAGAAGTAAAGGAAGAACAGCTGGTTATCAGCATTGCCCCAGGTAAAACTTTAAAGTGGCTGGATAAAACTTTTGGAAAGCCAGTGAAGTTGATTCGCTGTATGCCAAACACACCGGCATTGGTGGGAGAAGGTATTACCGGAGTTTGCCCAAATGAAAATGTTACAGAAGAAGAGTTAAATCGGGCAGGAGAAATTTTGAATTGTTTCGGCAGTTATGAGGTGGTACCGGAACATTTAATGGATGTAGTGGTTTCTGTCAGCGGAAGTGCACCAGCTTATGTATTTATGTTTATTGAAGCTATGGCAGATGCAGCAGTATCCGACGGTATGCCAAGAGCCCAGGCATACAAGTTTGCAGCTCAGGCAGTATTAGGAAGTGCCAGAATGGTATTGGAAACAGGGAAACATCCGGGAGAATTAAAGGACATGGTATGTTCACCGGCAGGAACTACCATCGAAGCAGTAAGAGTGTTAGAAGAAAAGGGATTCCGCAGCAGTATTATTGAAGCTATGAAAGCGTGTGCGGAGAAATCCAGAAGCCTGTAACCTAAAAAATAGACAAAAAGTACCTTGTATTAAAAAAATATTACAAAAATTTAAAAAAGTACTGGACAAATATTAAAAAGTATGTTACATTATAATCACAGTAAGGCAGGGAACTTAAGGACGCAAAAAAGTTTCAAGCCTTATATCATAACACATTATACCTTTTTTAGTAAATTTATAACCTCCCCAAATTATAAATTTACTTACTCCCCCTCATTATTATTATATAGTTTTTACAAAAAGAGCGTAGCCGCAAAGCGGTTCCGCTCTTTTTGTTATATGAAAAATAATTTTATATTTTAGGTATATTTATTGTAGAAGCATGTTGAATGTAACAAAAATAAAAACATTCATGATTGGAATCATAGCTATATGTCTAATAGGTGTCATAGCGGATGTGATGTTGTCTACATACGAATTGAACGAGGATGGAAAGTTAGAAGAAAAGTCACTAAAAAAATGCCAACCGAGGAACAGGTGGTAGGAAAAAGGTAGGACTAAAAGATGGGAAAACTTAGTGCTTATGATAGAGATTTAATCAATAATAACCAAGAGCATTTTGATCAAGTTAACCTAGTTTAGCTTCAGAGCTTATTAAAATATCACAAATTTTAAGGATATATGATAAGCTGCTCTTGTGTAAAATGCTCAAAAAAATAGTTTGACACGCAAAGCAATATGTTGAAAAGCATGAGGACTTAATGCTATGAAAAAAAATAATTAAAGATATTGTAAAAATTATAAAATTTTATTGCAAAATACTACCAAATTATGGTAAACTTAAAACGCTTTGTAAAAAAGAGGAAATAAATAATTAACATCCGTTGAGGAGGAAAGGAAAAAAAATGAAAAGAATCAAAAGTAAAGTGCTAGTTTCACTTTTGGCATTTGCTTTGGCAGTAACATCTGTTGCTACCCCTTCTGTATCCGCAGAAGCAGCAAGCTCAAAAAGGGCTGTAAAGTCAGTTACGCTGAAAGTGAACAAGAAAAAAGTGAACAAAAAAACAACAACTTTACAAGTTGGGAAGACATTAACGGTAAAGACTACTGTTAGTCCAAGTTCAGCTAAAAAATCAATTTCTTACAAAACAAGTAACAAGAAAATTGCAACTGTATCCAAAAAAGGTAAGGTAAAAGCCATAAAAGCTGGAACAGCAAAAATTACAGTTACTGTAAAAGGTAAAAATAATAAAAAGAAAAGTGCCTGGTTTAAGGTTAAGGTTACTAAGAAAAAAACCCCAACAAAGGCACCTACAAAAGCGCCAACAAAAGCACCTACAGCAACACCAGATAAAGTTGAAGTAAAATCTGTCGTTGTATCTGTGAATCCTGCGGTTATTAAAGTAGGAGAAAAGGCTCAGGTTACTGCAAATGTTCAGCCAGCTAATGCTACGAACAAAGGATTTACATATACATCTTCTAATCCTTCAGTTGCAAATGTAGATAAATCAGGAGTTGTTTCCGGAGTGGCAGGTGGAACAACAACAATTACAGCTACCGCAACAAATGGAGTGTCAGGAAGTGTATCTATTACAGTTGAAGAAACAGAAGTAGAATCTGTAGTTTTGGATAAAACAACTTTAACACTGGCGAAAGGTGCGAAAGGTAAGCTGACAGCCTCTGTATTACCAACTACGGCTAAAAATAAAAAAGTTTCATGGTCATCTGATAATACAGCCGTAGCGACTGTTTCAAATGATGGTGAAATAAGTGCTTTGACACCGGGAACAGCCAATATTACAGTTACTACAGATGAAGGAAAGAGAACAGCAGTATGTGTTGTTACGGTAACAAATACAACAAATGAAAATGTAGACGGATTAAGTGCAGAAGTAACGAATCCAATGAATGATGAACATCCTGGTGTGGTACTTACAGGAACCAGTGCATATATTCAGGTTAGACTTGCAAATGCTGGTAAGCCGGTAGGAGGTTCTTCTGTAGAACTTACATATGAAGCAAAATATGGAAATGCTCCAGATTATTTTGAACTAAAGGAAAGTTCTGTAAAAGAAACAAATAGTGACGGAATCGTAACTTATGTATTTGGTTTAAAGGATGAATATTCAAAGCTTACAGCAACAGATGATATTTATCAAAGCTATAAGGTAACAATTACAGCAGTAGGTTCTAATCAGAAAATTGATATTCCGGTATCTTTTGCATGTATCGAATTTAATGATATATATGTAAGAAATAATATAGATCCATCATTAACAGATATCACACCGGGCAGCAATGTAATTGACAGTGATGGACTTTACACCACAAAATCAACAAACGGATATAAGAATTGGGAATATGTAACTTCACAGCAGGAAAGTCTTACAGATACTACAGAACACGAAGTACATATTGCAGCAATTCCATACTTGATTTTGCCGGCAATTGAAGGCGAAACTACTACAGAATTCTATGAAAAGATTCAGCATTCTGATTCAGCAGAATATTCTGTATATAATGATGAAACAAATACAACAACTACAACAGTTGTAACAGATGTACCAGCAGGATTAAATTACATTACATTGCATTTTTCAAAAATTGAACTTTCAGAATATACGAGAATGAAAATTCAGTTAATTGATGCAGATAATGGTACTGTATACGATACAGTTTATAAAGATGTAACTAATAATATTTCAGATGCAGGTGTTCAGATTGAAATTCAGGAAAATGAAGAAATTGATGTAGTAATTTCTTTAGAGTCAGCTGGACAGGTAAATGATGATAAAAATGAAGGCTATGTTCTTGAAAAAGTGACAGGACTTTGGAAATCTTCTGGTTTAGAAAGACGTACAGAAGAAGAATTAGTAAATTCTGTAGAGTGGTCTGTAGTAGATGCTGTATATAGTGATCCACAGGCAATGTCATTTGAAACTGCTCAGCAGTATATTAAGGTTGATGCAAACACCAGCCAGAAAGAAATTTTAAAAGAAACAAATACATATAGTTATAGAGTACCAAGTTTCCCTAATAGTGGTGATGCTATTATCACTGTAAAGGATGAAAATGGTAAGGAAATTGCTTACTATTTGTATCCATCTGAAAATAGTTGGGAATGGGCAAAAGATAGTGCCGGAAATTATATTTTAGATGCTAACGGAAATAAGATTCAGAAATGGTTGAATGTAAATGTGTTAGCAGCACCTGAATCTGAAGGCTATGCTATTTATGCTACTGCTGATGAAGTGACAGCAAAAGTAGGAGAATTAAGACAGGAAGGTAACGTAGCAATTGTAAACTCAAATGCACCGGGAAGAACTCACTTAAGAGCAGTATTATCTATCCCTGAATTAGGTCAGATTGATGCTACAAACGGCGCTGTAGGATATACTTCCGTTCAGTGGGCACCACGTCCAAAAGAAGAAGAGATAGTAGAACAGAAAGATTTCTATGCATTAATTGGTCAGACGATTGAAGTGGAGGCACAGTTATATAGTGCTAATGGAAATAAGTATACTGGTTCAGAAGTACCAATCGAATTTTTCTATGAGTATGCTGACGAAACAATAATTCCAGCAAGTGGAAAATCAATTGATGATAGAGATATCGTAACAGTAATTAACAATCCAACAAAAACAGACACAAATGGCCATGCTGTATTACAGGTTAAGGCTTCTCAGGCTGATGAAGGAAAGTTAATTGGTGTTTGGGCAAAATCAAAAGCAGAAGATGGAAAGACATATGAAGTAAGACTCGCTGTAAAAGGAACAGAAACAGAAGTTGCAAACCTATATTGGATTGATGCAGGACTATCCTTTAAAGATCGTATTCAGCATGATCAGGTAAGCGATCAAGAAGATGGTCAGACAACAATAGCACTTTCTGATACAGTAGAAGTGAAGGGATTATCACCTAGAACTGTTGGAAGTCATTGGATTTTTGGATATCAGTTAATTGGTGCTTTGGATAGAAATGACTATGAAGTTGGCGAAATCTCAGGTATCAATATTGACGTACAGAAAGAAAATGTTGGTGAAGATTTAGAACCATACACAGTAGATGGTGTTGTTCAGAATGGTGTTGTAAGAGCATATTCCGAACAGACTGGTTCTACAACAATTATAGGTACTGTAAATGATGAACAGATAAATGAAGAGGTAGTTTTCAGTATTTATGATAAAGATACACATGAAAAAATTGGTGATTTTGTTAATGTTGGTGTAGGTACCTCTACGATAAATGCAACATTACGTTTACCATTTGCATGGACCAATTTAGGATTAGCAAGAAAGATTATTACACCATTAGGTACTCAGCTGAATCAGGAAACTGCTACAAATGCTTATATTCAGGTAACAGACCAGTATGGTAATGTATATAAGGATAAAGAAGTAGAATACTGGACAATTTCTACAACAGGCGCAGCCAGCCATGTAATTGGAAGTGAAGAAAATAGAAAAACAGCTACAACTGATAGTAATGGTCTTGTAAAAATTGAATTACCAGCACCAAATTCATCAGGTGCTACAACTATTTATGCAGTGGTTAACGGTGAAACAGTGGTTGAAACTATTACATATCAGAACCAGACAGATAAGACCAAAAAAGATTTTGCACTTGTTAATGCAGTATACAAACCAGCTTCGGCTGATGAAAGTCTTACAAATGATCAGATTGTATTGACATTTAGTAATCGTATTGATGAAAAGACTTTAGATGTTAAGATGTTTGATGTATTTAATGCTGATGATGAAGCAATTTCCTATACAATTAAGAGTGCGGAATTAGATCCAAGTAATAAGAAAATAGTTATCTTAACTATGGCTAACACAACATTACAGTCTGTACAGGATAAGATTAAAGTTCGTGTTAGTGAATATACACCTGAAGAAGGAGCAGAAGCAGGTGTAGAAAAAGAATTAGTAGATGTTTATGGTGTAACAGTGAAACCTACTTACAATGAAGTAATTACACAGCCGAATGCTGCATATACAATTAATGCAAGCTATGATAATGGTGTGATTACAGCAGTTGTTAAGAGAGGAAATACTACAATTACCACATTAGATGGAAATATTTATGCAGTATCTGAAATAGCATCTGTATTAAATAATGCAACTGGCGTAATTGCAAGTTCAAGTAAAACTATTCCAGTTACTCCGGCATCACAGACAACGAAAATTACATTATATTATATGGGTGCAAGCACTACAATTGATATTGCAAGTACAGATGTGAATGCACCAGCAGAAGAAGAAGTTGTTGAAGAAGAAGTAGCAACAGAAGGAGAGACTGTTGAAGCAGCAGCAGAAGAGGAGACTGTTGGAGAAGAAGTAGCAACAACAGGAGAAGAGACTGTTGGAGAAGAAGTAGCAACAACAGGAGAAGAGACTGCTGATGAAGAAGCAATAGAAGAAACAGAAACAACTATTGAAGAGAAAACAACAGAAGAAGTAGCAGAGGTAGAAGAAGAAGCAACACAAGAAGAGACTGTTGAAGAAGAAGTAGCAACAGAAGAAGTTGTCGAAGAATAATTCTTCTAATAGTTACAAACAAAATTATACCTTGACAAGGGTACTAAAAGCATCCGCTCCAGTCGAAAGGCTGGGCGGGTGCTTTTCTATACTTTTACTGGTTTTGGAATGCATCCCTTGGTATATTTGCTGGAATCTGCTGATGATTTGGTATACTACGCTATTTTATATACTGGCTATAAGCATATTTCAAAAAGCTTATAGAGGAATTTTTATTTCATGAAGCAGAAAAATACTTGAACAGGTTATGAATGCAAGGAGATTTCTATGAATTGCCAAAAGCGGAATGACGATTAAAAAATCGTACATCCCGCTTTTAGCTTTATAACAATAGAAAGTTCGCAGATTGCGTTTTTATTGTTACGGAGTCAAAGTCGAATTAATATCCTCTGTAATATGTACTGTCGTAGTTTGAACCAAAGTTATTGTCCCAATAAGTTTGACCATTTACCTGATAACATAAAGAATATTGGAAGGAATCTCTTTTATCAGGGTCCAAATTTAAGGTAACTTCCCATATTTCAGAATCAGTTCCTGAAATAGCGGATACATAGCTTAAGTCTACATCCTTATATGTTGCCCAGTTGTCTTCAGTATATCTTACCTTTACTACTTTGGAATATGCAAGATTTCTCACAGCAGCCTGTATTTTATAGTTCTCAGAGCTCTGATACGTCAGGCGCATTGACTTAACATTTGCCACTCCTAAGTAATCAGAATACGTATAGTTGTTGCCATTATTGTTATCCCAGTAAGTCTGACCGTCTCCTACATACTTGATAGCATATTCACTGCCTAATCCCCAGCCGTAAACACTGGCTTTCCAGATTTCAGTGTTATCATCTATTTTAGTAAGATAGGTGGCTGCCACGTCCTGCCATTCGTCAGATCCAGACATTTCATAATGAACATATACAGCTTTAGTTGCAGCACTTCCAGCTTCAACCTGTACATAGATATCATAGCTGCGGTAACCATATTTAGTTGCTCCCTGTTCCATGGCATAAAGTTTTACCGGGTTACTAGAAGCCTTTGCAGTAATTCCACATCCTAACATAGGAAGAACTCCGCAAAGCATTGCAAATACCATAATAATGGCTGATAATTTTTTGAAAGATTTACTTATCCTCATTATCTCTTCTCCTTATATTTAATTAATTTTCGAAATATTGTAAGTACTTACGGATAAAATAATACTATAAATGGAAAAATTAGTCAATAGAGAAAAAAAAAGAAAAAATAATGAATTAAGAATAATTACAAGAATAAAGTCTTATTATAAAGAAAAGTGTTAATAGAATATCAGCCATATGAAAGCAGATTTCTGAACACAATTTAGTTAATAAATTAGAAAAGGAATATGGGAATTAGTGTTAGGATCTCTTGGTGACAGACTTTAAAAGTGAAATAACAGAATTATAAGCCGAGATGGAGATTAGAAGGTAATCGTACATCCCGGCTATTATTTTAGTGATTAATAATATGAGCAGGAATAAGAAGCGTCATAGTTAGCACCAAAATTATTGTCCCAGTAAGTCTGGCCGTTTACTTCGTAACATAAGCAGTAGTGGAAAGAATCCCTTTTATCAGGATCTAAATTCAAAGTAACTTTCCAGATCTCAGAATTTGTTCCTGAAATAGGGGAAACATAACTTAAATTAACATCATGCCAAGTTGCCCAGTTATCCTCTGTATATCTTACCTTAACTACTTTAGTGTATGCAATATTTTTTACGGCAGCCTGTATGGTATAGTTTTCAGAATTTTGAAAGATTAGGCGCATTGATTTAATATTTGCCTCTCCTAAACAATCAGAAAATGTATAGTTATTTCCGTTGTTATTATCCCAGTAAGTGTTTCCATCTCCCTCGTATTTGATGGCATACTCTCCGCCTAATCCATGACCGCTGACGGTAGCTTTCCAAATTTCTGTGTTATCGTCAAGCTTTGTGAAGAACACTGCTTCTTGATCCAGCCATTCATCGTTATAAGATTCATAGTGAACATATACCTTTTTAGTTGCAGCACTTCCGGCTTCAATCTGAATATAGATATCATGGCTTGAATAAGCATATCTGCCTATCATGTGATCTGCGGAATACAGCTTTACCGGGTTACTAGAAGCTTTTGCAGTAATTTCGCTGTTTAACATAGGAAGTACTCCAAAAAGCATGGCAAAGGCCATAATAATAGCCGACAATTTTTTGATAGTTTTAGTTATCCTCATTATTTTTTCTCCTTTTAACTATGTATTGTAAGCGCTTACTAAAAAAATAATACAATAAAGAAAAAATAGAGTTAATAGCGAAAAATGTAGAATCAATAATAGAAGAAAAATATTTTTACAAAAACTGTCATATCCTGCGAAAACGTGTCGATTAAAGGAAAAATTTATTAATTTTTAATATATACTTAATGATGCTACTGCAATGATTTAACTTAAAAGAGATATACTTACTACTTGAAAACAGCACTAATTAGGAGGAAAAGAAATGAAAATAGCAAAGAGTTATATGAAGAGGATATTCTGTGGGCTGCTTGTGCTAATTATGGTATTCACATCCATAAATTTTGAACAGATCAAAGCAGAGGCAGCAGAAGCCGGTAAAATGACCATTTATTTTGATAATTCTTACACAAAATGGGATAGTGTAAAATTGCATTATTGGGGTGACGGAAGCACTGTCTGGCCTGGAAACGATATGGAAAAAACCAGTACAGTTACGCCGGATACACCAGGAGCCGATATGTATAAGCTGGAAGTACCCGCTGGAATTACAGGAATTGTATTTAATACAACAGATTCACAAGGAAACGAAGTAAAGTCGGCAGATGTTACAGACATTACTGCAGGTGCAGTTTATGTGGGCGTAGCTTTTCAGAATGGTAAATATGTGGTATTAAAGAAAAATGCCGATGGCACTACACAGGGTGAGCCGATAGATGCAACAGAAGAAGAAAAACAGGCAAAGCAGGTAAATGTACATGTGGGTGAAGATTATAGCAAGGTATATATATCATTTACCTCACTGGGAAAAATTGATTCAAAAATACAAATCACTAATACAAAAACAGAAGAAACGAGAACGGTAGAGGGAACAAACTATTATGCTTACCTTCAAGGAAAATATATGCATAAGGTTGTAGTAGAAGGGCTGGAAGCAAGCACAAAATACACCTATAGGATTGGAAGTGGTGAATATGCATTTGAAGGAAGTTTTACCACACTGCCAAAAGAAGGAAGCAAAGAGTCAGTAAAATTTGCTTATATGGCAGATTCTCAAATTGGAGCAGAGGAGACAGCAAAAGCTTTTGGTGCAACTTGTAATGAACTAAATAAATATAGTGATCTTGGTTTTATATATTTGGCAGGAGATATCACAGATAATGCAGAAAATACATCACAGTGGAATGGATTTTATGAAAATAATGGAATCTTTCAAACAGCCAGCCAGGAACTTTTTGCCAACAACTTATTGGCAGTAACTCAGGGTAACCATGATAAAAATTTCGATAGTTCAACTTTGTCAGATTATATTAATACACCGGCAGAAGCAGGAAATTTGGTATATTCTTTTGACTATGGTGTAGTAAAAATGATCGTATTGAACTTAGAAACTGCAAACGGCAATCAAGAAATAAAGGCACAGCAAAAAGCATTTCTTGAAAAAGAAGTAGCGGCAGCAAAGGCAGCAGGACAGTGGGTTGTAGTAGGATTTCATAAATCAATTTATACCGGTGCTTCCCATATTGTGGACAGTGATGTAAAGGAAGCAAGAAAATACTGGGGTCCAATTCTAGTAGGTTTGGATGTAGATCTGGTATTGCAGGGACATGACCATGTGTATTGCAGAGGATTTGTGGAAGCAGACGGTTCTGACGCAAAAATGGAAACCACAGCAGATGGTGCCTATATCAGCAAAGACAATACTCCGCTGTATGTGGTAGGCGGACATGCCGGAGGATTAAAATGGTATTCCCAGAAAGATTATACGGTAGAAGAAGGAGATCCATTACTTCCAAATTATGAATTTTTGGATAAAAATTCAACAGATGACGGCAGCGATATAAAGAAAGAACAGGTATATACGATTTTTGAAGTTACTGAAGATACTTTAACAAGTACTACTTACATGTTGAAATATGATACGGACAAGGATGAAGTTACAACAGAGCCATATGTATATGATACATATAAAATAACAAAAGCAAGTGTAGAACCAACAATCACACCAAATCCAACGGCAGCACCAAAGCCAACATTGACACCTTCAGTTGAGCCAACGAAAGCGGCAGAGAAGATTCATATATCAAAAGCTACCGTAGCTAAGGTAAAAAATGTGGTATATACAGGAAAAACAGTAAAACCATTTGTAAAATTAACATATGGAAACACCACATTAGTATTAAATAAGGATTACAAAGTATCCTATAAATCTAATAGAAATATCGGAAAAGCCTCCATTACAATGACAGGAATTGGAAATTATACCGGCAGCAAAAAAGTAAGCTTTTACATTCTTCCAAAGAAAATTAGTGTAAAGAAGATAACATCTGCTGCAGCTAATCAGGTGTCAGTTAAATGGAAGAAGACAAGTGGAAAAATTAGCGGATATGAAGTGATTTACAGCACAAATAAAACCTTTAAGAATGCAAAGAAAAAAACAACGAAAAGTACATCTATCACCTTAAAGTCATTAAAGAGCAAAAAGAAGTATTATGTAAAAGTAAGGGCTTACAAGAAGGTTTCAGGCAAGAAAATATACGGTTCTTACAGCAAAGCAGTAAAAGTTAAGGTAAAATAATCACAAAAAATAAGAAAATTGAAAAAAATAAGGAAGTAATTTCCCGAAACTCCTGCTTAGGTAAGGAATTTGATGGTTAATTACTTCCTTATTTTATTTATGATGAAAAGAAATCTTTGTCAGTTTTTAAAAATTACATTTTTATGCTTATACAGCGCAGTCAGCAAAATGCATCCCAAAATACCACAGGAAATCACTTCTCCTGCACCTACCGTCAGCATCATAAACGGTATAGAGTCATCCGTCATACCGTACCCAAACCGCAGAATCCACGGGATAAATAATGTATTGGCAATAATAGGCGGCACACATACAGCGTATTTGTATTTTCTTATTTTATAAGAAATAAAGGCGGCCACCAGTGTGGTGAGGCTTCCGAATACAATGTCGATCAAACAGGCACCTGTCAGCAGATTACTGATCAGACACCCAAGAAACAGACCAGGGATGGCGGCAGGTGTGAACAGAGGGAGAATGGTCAGGGCCTCGGAAAACCGAACCTGAATAACTCCACTGCTGATTCCAAGGGCAGCCGCAAGAAAGGTTAAGATAACATAAAGAGCTGCGATAATAGCAGCCTGTGTGATACATATTACATTTTTGTTCTTCATAAAATTCTCCTTTAGTTTTGTTTTAGGTGAGGAAGGTTGCGAACTCACCGTTGATAGGTTAAAATGCTTGAATTTAGAAAGGCTCAAGCTATATTAGTATAACACGAGACAGGCAAAAGTCAAGGAGCTCTGCATGAAATAAATTTTATTAGAATATACTAATTAACAGAGTGAAAAATTGAGGTGGCATTTTGGAAATTTATATAGTGAGAACTGAAGACACCATTGATACAATTGCGCAGCAATTTGGCATAAGCCCCTGGAAATTGGCGGAAGATAATCAGATTCCTTATCCCTATGCTTTGGCGGTGGGGCAGGCTCTTTTGATTTTGTATGATACGGATGCCACAGGCACTTATCCTCTTGTGGCTAATGGGTATGCATATCCATTTATCAATCAGGTGGTATTAGAAGAAACGTTGCCTTATTTAACTGAAATATCTGTATTCTCCTACGGGTTCACTACGGAAGGGGATTTGGTGTTTCCGCAGATTGAAGATACTAAAATTTTAAATGGTGCGGCTCAGTTTGGGGTGGCACCAATTTTAACTCTGACGCCTTTTGATGAGCATGGAAATTTTAATAATAATTATATTAGTATTTTGGTGAACAATAGCCAGGTAAGCGACCGGTTGTTAAATCAGCTGTTGATGGTTATGGGTGATAAAGGATATGCAGGTCTGGATATAGATTTTGAGTATATTCTCCCGGAGGACAGAGTTGCTTTTGCAGAATTTGTCACAAAGGCAAGGATACTTATGAATGAAAATGGATATTCTGTATCTGTAGCGCTGGCACCTAAAATTGCTGCAGACCAGCCAGGCTTGTTATATGAAGGAAAAGATTACGCACTGTTAGGGGAAGCAGCTAATAGTGTGCTGCTTATGACATATGAGTGGGGGTATACCTATGGACCACCTATGGCGGTAGCTCCTTTACCGAATGTGAGACGTGTGGTGGAATATGCAGTTACAGAGATTCCTGTAGAAAAAATTGACTTAGGAATACCTAACTATGGATATGACTGGCCATTGCCTTTTGAACGTGGTGTTACCGCAGCAAAAACCATAGGAAACAGAGAAGCAGTAGAAATAGCGATTGCTTACGGTGCGGAAATTCTATATGATGAAACCGCTCAGTCACCTTATTTTTATTATACGGATGAATATGGAACAGACCATGAGGTGTGGTTTGAAGATGTGCGGAGTATGCTGTCAAAATTTAACCTAATAAAAGAATACAATCTGCGAGGCTGCGGTTACTGGCAGTTAATGAAATTGTTTCGGGCCAATTGGTTACTGCTCAACCATGAATTTGAGATACTGTAGAGAAATTAAAAACAGCTATGGAAAATAGGCAGGGAATGTTGTAAAATGAAAGTATTATATAAATATTAACTTGGGGAGAAAGCTTATGAAAAATGAATATTATGATTTTATAAAAGTGTTCGTGGAAAAGTTAATAGATAATGCTTCTGAAAAGGATAATAATGTGGTAGTTGTCAAGCATTATAATACCTTTGAAATTACAAAAAATGACATAGACAGACTGGCAGCAGAGTGCGGTAAAGGTGCCTATATGGTATTTTATAAAAAATTTCATGGGGAAGAAATGCTGGAGGCTTGTGATCCATTTTTAAATATGATACAGCAAATGTATCAGAAATATTATAGTGAAAGCAGTATAGAGGAGTTTTTAGACTCTTTTGATATATATAGTTTACAGAAATCCGTGTTCAAGACTTACTTGGAAAGTTCTTTATGTGTAAGAAACGAAGATTTAATTCTTAGTGAGGTTGAACAGGAGAGGGAGATTCTTTTACAGACTATTGTGCGAATATTATTGAAAATTTCTGCGGAACATCCGATGCTTATATGTATCAATGGGTTAGATGGTGCTCCTAAGGCAGCGATTGAAATATTGAATCGTCTTTTAGACAGTCCGGGAAACGGCAAGATACTTATGGTGGCTGCTTACAATGATCTGCGCAGTGTGCTGCCCCATGTCACCAGTGTTTGGGAGCAATATATCAAGCGGCTGGAAAGTAAGAACAGCATTATTGACGCTTCCCTATTTAACGTGCCGTTAATACAGGAAAACACCGGATTGTTCCGATTTCATGCGGAATCTATTGGTGATTACATTATTAAGTTAAATAATATGTTTCAGATGTTTGAGTTTGAACAGGCATCTTATTATTTAGGGATTATATACAAAAAGCTGGAGATGGAACGGCTGAGTATCAATGATGTGGAACGTTTTGAAATTATAAAGATTTATGCCAAAATATCCATTTATTGTCAGGATATTGCCAATGCATTGCTGCTTTGTAATTCATTAAATGATATATGCAAAAGGCATACTTCTTTCCGGATGCATTATGATTATAATTATTTGCTGGGACTAACTCAGGTTTACAATGTAAAACTGAATATGGCACAAAAGTGTGCCGATACTTGTTACCGGCTGGCACAGGAGAAGCAGGAAGAATTTCTGATGTTTAAAGCAAAAATGCTCAAACACATGGCAAGTATGTCAGGGTGGCATAATATTTTGTTTTGTGCCAATGATATAGCAATTGAGCAGAAAATATTACAGGCTGCAGAAAAATACAAGTATTACAATCACCTTGCGCATACTTATATATATGCCTTTGATAATGAGGTAAACTGGTTTGAACCTATACAGGAGATTGAAAAAAAAATTTCTAATTTTCAACGAGGGATGGAAATTGCGAAACAGATTGGAAATCAGTATCTGATGACTGTGGGATACCGGAAAAATATTATGCTTTCCTCCATCAATGGTGCTTTTGAAACTACCACATATTATTATGAAAAACTTTATGAGTTAGTGGGGGACTCTGATCCGGTGAAGGCAGCAGATATCTATAAAGGACTGGGATATAATCTGTGTGCCATAGAAAAATACCAGGAATCTAATGCATATTATAATAAGGCAGTTGATATATATTATAATTTTAAAATGATGGACTTTGTAGGAGAAACCTTATATAACATGTCCTTAAATTGTATTTTGGCAAATGATTTCGAGACGGCATATGATTATTTGCAGACGTGCATAAAAATTGTAGAAGCACTTCATCTAAATAACTTAAGGGTTTGCAATATCTCTAAATTATTTGGACTCCTTGCACTGTGCAGTTACCGTCTGGGATTGTATTATAATTGTCAAATGTACTGCGATAATACTATGTTATTTTTAAGTCACAAGCTTAATTCATCAGAGGAGGAGCCGGAAAATATCGATCCTTCCTATACAGTATGTGATGATGATCTGTTTTTATATTATTATGTGTCTGGTCTTTTGCAGATGCAGAAAGGGAATTTCCATCAGGCATTAGAATGTTTGAATAGTGCCCAAATCTATGTGATTCGTTCCGTGGGAAATCAGTTTTTCAGTTACGTGCAGTATTATATCACCAGAGCAGAGATTTACCGCAAATTGGGCGATGAAAAGAAAGCATTGCAAGAATTGGACATTGCATATATCTATGCAGAAAAAAACAATGCCCATGAAAAGATGGCAATTATAAACACAATAAGAGAAAATAAAGTATGGCAGCCAAGACAGTATGATTTGGGACTTACCAATATTACTATGGAACAGATCAGAGATGCTACAGAGCAGGCCGGAATCAATAAGGATTATAAGGAAATAAAACGGCAGATGGATTTTTTGGCGGTATGGCAGAGGATTGTGGATATTACGGGCAAAGAAGAGGAGGAGCTGATTGTCAATGCCTTGAATTCTTTTGCTTTGAATTTTGGCATCGATGTGGTGGTCTATATCAGTTACACAGAAGAAACTCCAAAGGTATGCTTTAGCAATGCGAAGGTGAAGCTGACGGGGGAAAAACTGAAGAAACTTACAAAATATTTTGGCAGTCATCGAACAGGTTTCGTGGCGTCAAAAATGCGTAAGGATTATCGGGAATATCGAGAAGTCATTTCTGTATTTGGTGTAAATGATGTGTGTTCCATGATAGCGGTACCATTTTATGTGGATGAAAAGCTGGATAATTTGTTTATTTGCTATATTTTGATGAAGGATAATTGGAATTCACCTATAAAAAAATACATGATGGATGAAAATGATTTCAATGTGTATGCACTGGTATTAAGCCAGCTGGTAAATGCCATCAGCATGCTGGAGAAACAGCAGAAAATCAACGATATTAATATACAGCTGGAAAATGCAGCGGTTACCGATTACCTGACTTCACTATTAAATAGAGATGGTTTTTTTGCGAATATCCACAAGCGTGTCACTGAGGCACGGAAAAAGAACAAGAAACTGGATCTGACAGTGCTGTATATTGATTTAGATAATTTTAAATATTATAATGATACATTTGGCCATGACGTGGGGGATCTGATTTTGAAGGAAATATCTAAAATACTGATGGAACAGGCGGAAGAAGAGGGTTTTGCCACTAGATTTGGCGGAGATGAGTTTCTGATTATTTTAGA
Source organism: uncultured Eubacteriales bacterium (assembly GCA_949289145.1). Taxonomy (GTDB): domain Bacteria; phylum Bacillota; class Clostridia; order Lachnospirales; family Lachnospiraceae; genus RUG11237. The sequence goes on from CASEML010000019.1 coordinate 57,160, forward strand.
ACATTCCGATGGAGAAAAAGCTATGAAAAAAGCCAGAGAAGTGCTAAATGCCATTCTAGATAAAAATGCTTTTGTGGAGGAGATTAAGGAATTTTTAGGCAGAGAAGACATTGTGATTCCCGCAGAGAAAAAAGTATCCTGCTCCATCGGTGTGGCGCCTATGTCGGAAGTGAAGGATGATAATGATATTTCCAGGGCAATCAAGAGAGCTGATGAGGCTTTGTATGGAATCAAACATTCCACCAAGTGTGACTGTAAACTGGCGGAAGAATAAGAAGATAACGGAAGTTGGAAAAAGTTTCAGAAAAATAAGGTATAAATTTTTCTGGATATGGTAAGAATAAAAGTGTGAAATAAAAATGCCATAGAAAAAGGAAAAACACATGATGATTTACAATGGGGTAAATTGTCGTGTGTTTTTTATATAGAAAGATATCCGGAGGAAAATTGTATGGACACAATAGTAAAAAAATCTGATGCAGGAAGAAAATTGAGAAATTTTGCAAGAATGAACTTTGGAGCTGTACTGTATGGCATGGGAATCAGTTTGTTTTTAGATCCCAACAGTCTGGCACCGGGAGGCGTGGTGGGAATATCAATTATTTTAAACCGTTTCTTGAGTATTGGCACAGGAACATTGTATTTGTTAATCAATATTCCTCTTCTTTTGCTTGGCTGGAAGAAACTGGGAGGTAAATTTATAAGGAAAACCTTGTACGTGGTGGTATTGAATACAGTGGTAATCGACGTTCTCTCCTATGTAAACCCGGTCACCAGAGAGCCTTTGCTGGCTGCTGTGGCAGGAAGCATATTGTTAGGTATTGGTATGGGAACTGTATTTAAATGTGGAGCTACCACAGGCGGAATGGACATTGTCGTAAAGATTCTTCGCGGCAAGTACAAGCACATTAAGACGGGAAGCCTTTTTTTGATTATTGATATGACCATAGTCGCTATATCCGGACTGGTATTCCGAAACTTTAACACAGCTATGTACGCGCTGATTACTGTAGCATTAACAGGAAGAACTATTGACTTTATTTTGTATGGCGGCGACGAAGCAAAACTTATTTTTGTGGTAAGTGATTTGTCAGAACGTATATCGGAACGAATCATCAAAAGCGTAAAGACAGGAATTACCATGCTGAAAGGGCGGGGGGCATACAGCAACAAAGAAAAAAACATTATCATGTGTGTGGTAAAAAAACAATCTGCCCCAAAAGTGTTGGAAATCGTTAAGCGAGAAGATGAAAACGCTTTTGTAATTGTAAGCAGTGCCACAGAAACCTTTGGAGAAGGGTATAAAGACTACTTTCAGGATCAGTTGTAAAATTGGAATTTAACCTAAAGTACCTCTGCCAAAAACTGAAGTGCAACAGGATAAAAAATTACCACACATACAACTCTTAAGGACTGGATAATCGATACCTTAGGTGTGTTGGCGCCGAAATCTTCGGCAATCAATGCCAAGTCAGAGGCACCGCCCGGGGCACAGGAAAATAGTGCAGTTACAAAATCCACATCACTGGTTTTATAAAGGATATAAGCCAGTATCACTACAATGGTAAATAGACCCACCAATAGGATTAAGGCAGGGACAATGGCGGTATACAGATTAGTAATGGATGCTCTGGTAACACTCTCACCGATTAATGCTCCGGCACATACTTGGGCAAATTGCTTTAGACCCAGGGGCATATATGCAGTTGATGTGGTTACATTCTGTATTGCAACACCGATCATGGCAAACATTAATGCTCCGGCAGGTATGCCGATATTGTAACCTATTGTGCCGCATACAATAGCAACTACCAAAGTAATAAAAATATTTTTCTTTGTTTTTTCGGCAGTAACTTTTGGCCCGTCAGAATTGATATTTCTTGTAGCGCTGACTACCCCGGGGTTTTTCTTTTGCAAAAATTTTATCAGCTTTCCAAAAATAGTGGGAAACAATCCCAAAATAGAAATTAATCGTACCAGCTGCAGCACAGACACAATAGAAGTATCTGCCCCCATATCAATACTAATAATGGACATATCCACAATACTTCCCGGTGCTGTGGCAAAGACACAGGTGGCAAGAGAGTAATCTGTCAGGTAATAAAGTCCTACTCCCATGGCAAGACAGGACAGCAGAATACATACCGTATTTATGATAGCAGGTTTTATACACTTTTTCAGGGAAACTAATTCATACCGTGTAATCTTGCAGCCGATAAAAAGTCCTGAAATAATCTGAGTCATTAACTTTAAATTAGAAGGAAAGCATGCTTCTTCAAAAATAACATTAAAAACAGCCACCAGAATCATGGAGCCTACCATGGTCCCGGCGGGAATTTTTAATTTTAAGGCAATGGCCGCACCTGATAATGCCACCAGAAATGTTAAAGTAATTTGTAATATCATTGGTTCACATCCATTCTTAAAAAATATGGTTCATTGTAGCATGGAAAGGATATAGGTTCAAATACGAAAAAAATTATATAATTCATAAATAAAATGTTATAATAGTAAAAAACAAGTGGAAAGGGAACCAAGGAAATGTTAAATACAAGACAGTTACATTATGTAATTACCGTAGCAAACGAAAAAAGTATCTCATTGGCAGCTAAAAAGTTATTAATTTCCCAGCCCTCCCTAAGCCAGTATATCCAAAAGCTGGAAAAAGAGCTGGGAGTAGAATTGTTTGAAAGAACCAATCCTTTAAGACTTACCTATGCAGGGGAGATTTTTCTGCGTTCTGCTAAAAAAATGCTGAATACAGAAGAAGAGATGAACCGGATTCTGAAAGATATCAGTGAAGAAAAATTAGGAAGAATCATAGTAGGAACAGGTTACTATAATAGTACGGTCTTTTTGCCACAAGTAATTGAAACCTATTTTAAAGAATATCCCGATGTAAAAATTGAGGTGGTGGAAAAGATTGAACCTAAATTAAAAGAATTGGCACGAAATGGAGAAGTAGATTTGGTGATTGCCACAGAGCATGTGGAAGATTCAGATTTTCAGGAAATTCCTTTGGCACAGGAAGAATTCCTGTTGGCAGTACCAAAAGAAATCGCCCAAAAAGCCATGGCAGGAGAAGCAGCAGAAGACCTTTCTTATGTAGATATTACTGTATTTTGCAATGCACCATATATTATTCTAGGAATTCAGGTATATATTAATCGTCTGTTTGATGAAATATGTAAAATCAGTGGTTTTACCCCTAAAAATGCTCTTACTTGTACCAGTTTAAACGCAGCATATGCTATGGCAAAGGCAGGTGTGGGAATTACTATTGTTCCCTACAGCACTTACCGTTATGACAAAAGTGAAAATGTAGCTTACTATAAAATAGAAAATAACAATGTGGTACGTGGCTTAAATATGTATTATAAAAAAGACCGTTACTTAACAAAAACCATGAAGCGTTTTATAAAGATATGCATGGAATTGGCAGAAGAAAGCTTCTAAAAATGTGGGAAAAATGCAGAATATAATCAAAAAATTATGGACAATATAATTATTTTGGTATTTGAAGTTATGATGATGTCATGATAATATCTATTCAAATCACAAATAAAGTTTTTAAACGAAGGAGTTTATATGCAATGGCGCATATAGACTCTTTTTGTATATATGGCGATAGAAAATTTATGCTTTCGCTTGTTTCAAAAAAGGAGGACATCATTTATGAAGACATGGAAAAAGTTTGCAGTATTAACAATGATTGGAGCATTGGTTACAGCATCCCTAACTGGGTGTGGCGGTTCTGATTCGGAGTCAGATACAATTAAGGTTGGTTCCATTCATCCCTTGACAGGTTCCTATGCGTATGAAGGACAGCAGGTAGTCAATGCGCAACAGCTGGCTATTGATGAAATCAACGCAGCAGGAGGAATCGCTTCTTTAGGAGGAAAAAAATTAGAACTTGTGGTAGGAGATTCTCAGGGAAATGCAGATACGGGTGCCAGCGAAACAGAACGGCTGATTTCAGAAGGCGTTACAGCAGTTACAGGTACTTTCCAGTCTGGTGTTACATTAACTTGTATGCAGAAAGCAGAACAAAATCAGATTCCCTTTGTAGTAACCGTAAGTGCAAATGTAGGTTTGATGGAAAACGGATTTGAGTACGCATATCGTATTCAGCCTAATGCAAGCACCTTTGTAGAAGATTTCTTACAGTATATGGGAGAAATTAGAACAGACGACTTAAAAACCGCAGTACTGATTCATGAAGACTCCTTAACAGGGACAGATACAGGCGATTTAGTGGTAGAGGGATTTGAACAGACAGGTCTTGAACTGTTAGACAGAATTACTTATTCGGCAAGCACTACAACCTTAAGTACCGAAGTTACAAAGATAGCTGAATTAAAGCCGGATGTATTAATTACAAATGGTTATTATGCGGATACCTCTCTTCTTGTAAAGGAGTTAAATGAAAGAGGAATTACATTCAAACTGGTATGCGGTGTGGCAAACGGAGGTATTTCAGATCCTAAATTCATTGAAGATTTCGGGGACACCGTAGAGAACTTTATGGATTTAAACTACAGATTTAATCCGAACAATGAAAAAACCAGTGAATTATTGGCTTCCTATAAGGAACAGTATGGAGAAGAAATGTCAGTCCATGCTGTGTGGGGCTATGAAAGTATTTATGTATTGGCAGATGCCTTGGAAAGAGCAGCCAGTACAGATCCTGAGGCAGTGAAAACTGCTTTAGATGAAACAGAAATCTCAGACCATGTACTGGCACAAAATGGGCCGATCACATTTGATGAAAAAGGAGAAAATGTGAATGCAGCAGGTGTATTTCTTCAGATTCAGAATGGAAAACATGTTGTAGTATATCCAAAGGAATTTGCAGAAGCAGAAATGATCATCGGGAAATAATCTGATAATTCACAAAGGAGGTAACATTTATGAATGCATCAATTTTGCAGTCTCTGATCGATGGCATGCTAATGGGAGGAGTGTATGCATTAGCAGCCTTAGGAATATCATTAATTTTCGGAGTTATGAAAATAACAAACTTTGCCCATGGAGCACTTATTACAGTAGGTATGTACATCACATATGAATGTTGTACTTTATTAGGTGTTACCCCTTATGTGGCACTCCCTATTACTATGGTGCTTATGTTCCTGATAGGTTACATTATTCAAAAGATATGTTTAAATCCAATTATGGGGGCAGGGGGACACAATCAGTTACTGCTGACCCAGGGAATTGCCATTGTGTTAGAAAACCTGATTTTAGTATTGTTTACAGCCAATTATAAGTCTGTAACGGTTCCGGGATTTGAAACAGCTATCCGATTAGGAAGTATTACAATCAACAAGCCCAAATTAGTAGCCTTTTTATTTGTGGCAGTGATTTCAGTTGGCATCTATCTTGTTTTAAATAAAACAGATTTGGGAAAAGCCATCAGAGCAACAAGTACGCAGCCGGATGGCGCTACCTTAATGGGAATTGTAGTATCAAAGATTAATTGTATTGCTTTTGGTATTGGTGTAATGTGTGCAGGTATTGCAGGAGCTTTATTAATTCCCACACAAAATATTAGTCCCACCAGTGGTAATGCATACTCTTTAAAATGTTTTGTTATCGCGGTATTCGGCGGATTGGGAAATATTTGGGGAGCTGTAATCGCAGGATTGATCATTGGGGTGGTAGAAGCTTATTCAGCCTTATTTTTAGGAGGCTCCTGGAGTGAGATGGTCATTTATGTAATCTTTATTTTAACATTAATTATTAAGCCTACAGGTCTATTAGGAAAGAAGGGATAATATGGAGAAGAAAAATACAGGAACTTTAAGTCCTTTACTAAAAAGAGGCATAAATACTACAAGTGGAGGAATGTCAAGGCTTCAGATTATCATAGTATTGGCAGTCAGTATTTTCGTGTTATTGACACCACAGTTTCTTAGCAGCTATCGTTTGAATCTTGTGATCACCATTTTAACAGCCGCCTATTTTGCTCAGTGCTGGAATCTGATGAGTGGTTTTACCGGACAGTTTTCTTTTGGACATGCAGCGTTCTATGGTGTAGGTGCTTATATGTCAAGCATTCTGTCGGTAGACTATGGAGTTAATCCATGGATTGGAATGTTGGCGGGAATGTTAGCAGCAGGTATTGTGGCAGCTATTATCGGATACTTATCTTTCCATTACAATTTAAGGGGCGACTACTTTGCACTGGCAACCATGGCATTCTGTGAAATTTTAAGGGTTATTACCAAAAATACGGAATTTTTCCATGCCTCCACAGGTGTAACTATTTCTTATTCCAAAGACTGGAAACAGATGCAGTTTGGTGGAAAAGAAGGATATCTTTATGTGGCATTTATTATGCTGGCGGCAATTACCTTTGGTTTGTATAAAATCAGAAAAACAAAAATAGGCTTGTATTTTGTGGCAATCAGAGAAAATGAAGACGCGGCAAAGGCACTTGGCATTAATGCGTTTCGCTATAAAATGACAGCGTTAATAGCAAGTGCAATGCTTACAGCCCTTGCAGGAACCTTTTATGCACAATATTACTTATACATAGATCCAACAATCTGTTTTGGAAATTCAGTGTCTGTCAGTGCTATCACACCATGTATTATCGGCGGCACGGGAACCATTTTTGGACCAATTATAGGAGCTGCTATTATTGAACCTATATCAGAATTGACAAATGCATTATTATCCCAGTATGTAGGACTGAATATGGTAGTATACGGATTAATTCTTGTATTGGCCATTCTTCTCATGCCAAATGGCGTAGTAGGCTTGTTTCACAAATTGAGAGCAAAGAAGCAGAAGGGAGAGTAAGTATGGGCGTATTATTAAAAGCAGAAAATGTAACCAAAAGATTTGCCGGACTGACAGCTGTGGATTCTGTGAATCTGGTCATCAACCAAGGTGAGATCATAGGTCTGATTGGGCCTAATGGTGCCGGAAAAACTACATTTTTCAACTCTATTACAGGATTTTACACTGCCGATGAAGGCAAGGTGGAATTTGACGGGCAGGATATTACAGGTCTTACCACATATCAAAATTGTAAAGCAGGCATGGCAAGAACATTTCAGATTGTGCAGCCCTTTGGCAATCTCACCGCATTAGAAAATGTTATGGTAGGTGCTTTTAACAGAGTAAACTCTTATGCTGAGGCAGAAAAGATTGCAAAAGAAATGATTGATTTTGTGGGAATGACAGATAAAACATATGATATTGTAGCCGATTTAAACATCGGAGACCAGAGAAAATTAGAAATGGCAAGAGCCTTAGCCACAAAACCAAAACTTTTATTGCTGGATGAAGTTATGGCTGGTTTAACACCCACAGAAATCGAGGGTGTCATTGAATTAGTGAAAAAAGTTCGAAAAGCAGGAACTACCATATTAATGATCGAGCATATTATGGCAGCATTAATGACACTTTCTGACAGAGTAGCGGTATTAGACCATGGAAAAAAGATTGCGGAAGGAACACCGACGGAAATTACATCCAATGAAAATGTAATTGAATCATACCTTGGCAAAGCATATAAGAAGGAACAATAAGGAGGTGCAATATGCTTCATATAGAAGATTTATATGTAAATTATGGAAATCTGCAGATCATTCAGGGAGTATCCATGGAGGTGCAAGATGGAGAAATGATTTCTCTGGTAGGTTCCAATGGAGCCGGAAAAACTACTTTATTAAAGGCGGTTTCAGGGTTGAAAAGCAGTAATTCAGGAAAGATTGTGTTTGATGGAGCAGATATAACAAAAATGACGGCGCCGGAAATTGTAGACCATGGTGTGGTACAGATTCCAGAGGGAAGAAAACTGTTTCCGGATATGACGGTGTTAGAAAACTTAGAATTAGGTTCTTACTTAAAGGGACCAAAGAAAAAAAGGGCAGAAAATCTGGAATATGTATACCATATGCTGCCGGATTTAAAAATAAAGGCAAACCAGCCGGCAGGCGCATTAAGCGGAGGTCAGCAGCAGATGGTTGCCATAGGAAGAGGATTAATGAGCTGCCCTAAGCTGCTTATTTTTGACGAGCCTTCCATCGGATTGTCACCGCTTCTTACAGATATTATGTTTGATATTATAGAGAAAATTAAAAAGGACGGAGTTACCATTATGCTGGTAGAACAGAATGTGCAAAACGCATTAAAGTTAGCGGACAGAGCTTATGTGTTAGAGCAGGGAAAAATTGTAATGAAAGGTCTGGCGGCAGAGCTTTTGGAAAATGAAGATCTGAAAAAAGCATATCTTGGAATGTAGCCCAAAAAGGAGGATTCATTATGAATATGTTAATTAAAAATGGAACTGTAGTATTTGAAAACGAAGAACGGAAGGCAGATATTTTAGTAAAAAAAGGAAAGATTGCAGCTATTTTATCACCTGGAGAGTGCACGGAAGAAAATGTAGAAATATTAGATGCTAAGGGTTTGTATGTTATGCCTGGAGCCATTGATCCACATCAGCATTTAGGGCTGTATAACAGCTTTGAGGAATCTTATGAGGAAGATTCTAAAAGAGAAGTTATTGGAGGATTAACCTCTATTGTAGAATACCATAGAGGGAAAGGGAATTATTTTGAAACGGTTTCGGAAGAGATTGCCATTGGAGAGAAGCATTCTATTGTGGATTTTGCCATTTCTTTAGGGCTTTGTGCCAAAAAGCATATGGAGGAGTTAGAAGATTATGTAAGCAAATTGGGCATTACTTCCTTTAAATTTTTTTTTGACAAGCAGGATATTGCCCATACCTTTTACGGGATTTCCAAAGAGGAAGCCTTAACTTTGGATAAAGCGGACTTATACTATATATTAAAAAAACTGGCAGAAATTGATCCCAAAATGCTTTTATGCGTTCATTGCGAAGATCCAGATATGTTTCGGGCATTTTTAAAGGATAGACAGGAGATGTATCCAAATTCCATCAGTATGAAAGACTGGGATGCAGGAAGACCTGATTTTGCAGAGTCTAACTGCGTGGCAGGTGCCATGTTAATTAACGGTGAAGTAAATGGCAACATGTATATTGTGCATACCTCTGCAAAAAAGAGTTTAGATGTGTATAAAGCACTTTCCGAAAATATGAATTGTGGAAAAGTTACCATTGAAACCTGTCCACAATATTTATTGCTTGACAATAGTGTAAGTATCGATGCGAAAGTGAATCCGCCCCTTCGCTCTAAGGAAGACAATGAGGCGCTCTGGGAAGGTATCCGGACAGGAATCGTAAAAACCATTGGTACAGATAATGTACCTGTCACAAAGGCGCAAAAATATACAAGAGACGGAAAACATTGTGATACCTTATGGGAAACCTGGGTAGGCTTTTCTACTCCTGGAATTGCCATGCCTGCCTTGATTAGTGAAGGTTATCATAAAAGAGGAATCCCCCTTTCCACATTGTCTCAGATATTAAGCATAAATACGGCAAGAGTATTCAATTTGCCGGGAAAGGGAGAAATTAAGGTAGGATATGATGCGGATTTTGCATTAATAGATTTGAATTGGGAGAGAACCATTACACCAGAATTATTTGGATGCTCTGATTTCTCCATTTATGAAGGACTATCCTTTAAAGGATGGCCCAGATATACTATAAGCCGTGGTGAAATAATACAAAAAGACGGTCAGATTACGGCTAAGCCCGGCAGAGGAAAATATATCCGCCGTTTCTTGTAATGCCTATGGTGAGTAAAGTATTTACTCCTGTGGATTTGCAGGAGATGCATATTAAAAACCGGGTGTGCAGGGCGGCTGTCAATGATTATTCGGGAAATTTTGACGGAACTGTTTCTAAAGAGCAGTGCCGATTATACCGGGAATTAGCGAAAAATCAAGTGGGGCTCTTTATCACGGGAAATTTTTATGTGAATAAGGAAGGTCAGCTGGATGCCACTGAGAATGATATATCGGAGGAAATCTGCTGCTTATCGGCGGCTGAGCTGGCACATATTGTCCATCAGTATGAAGCAAAAATAGTAATTCAGATTTCTCATGCAGGCAAAAAAAATAAAATATCAAAGAAAAATGCATTAAAGTATTCCAAAATACAAAATCTTTCAGAGGAATGTTTTAAGCAAATCAAAAGAGATTTTATCAAGGCATGTATACACTGCAGAAAGTCAGGGGCAGATGGAGTTCAGTTACATTTTGGGCACGGCTATCTTTTGAGTGACATTCTGGAACACTATGAAAAAGGACTGGAATTTGCTGAAGAATTGCTGGCAGGAATACGGGAAAAACTTCCCAAATATCCGGTTTTTGTGAAGGTGAACAGTAATATTTCGGAAAAAATCTATTATGGTTTCGGAGCATTGTGCCAAAAGTATTTTGTAACAGCAATAGAAATCAGCGGAAGCAATTTTGCTGAAAAGACCAAGGAAGATCATTTGTATTATTTAGATAAAGCCATCGAATTAAAGAAAATATGTAATGTACCCATGATTTTAACCGGAGGTATCCGTACCATAGAAGATGCAGCTAAGGTGTTGGGGTCAGGAATAGAAATGGTGGGAATGGGGCGTCCTTTTCTGTGTGAGCCTGACCTTTTGCTGAAATGGGAAAATCAGGGCAGTAAATGTATCAGCTGTTGTAAATGTTTTGGGCTATATCAGGATGAAGGATATCGATGTGCTTTAGAGAAAGGAAAAGAAGTATGGTAAAAAAGATAAAGGTATTAGGAATGCAGCCGGGTACGGTAGCAGACGGAATGACAAATGAAGAATATGTAGATAAGCAGATTGCATATATGGAAAATGCAGTAAAAAAGGAACAGCCCTATTTGGTGGCATTTCCGGAGATGATGACTGGAATTTATTTTGGGTTTGTAAGAGAAAAGAGATGGTTTCAGTACGCAGAGGATTTTCTAACGGGTCCGACTACCACAAAAATGTTGGCAAAATCAAAGGAATTAAATGTACATATAGCATATTCGCTGTTTGAAAAAGCAATGGAAAACGGCAAAGAAGTTTATTACAATACTATGGGGTTAGTATCTCCCATTCGAGGTGTCATCGGAAGGTACCGAAAAATACATATTCCGGGAGGTGATTTAAGATATACTCCAGTATATGAGAAATATTACTTTAACTCAGGAGACAAGCTGCCGGTATTTGAACTGGATAATGGCGTTAAGGTATCTATGGTGATTTGTTATGACCGTTCCTTTCCGGAAGTATGGAGAACCTATTATTTAAAAGGAGCACAGATTGTTATTGCAGCTACCTGTACCATGGGACTGCGTAAGGACATGTTTGTAACAGAATTACAGACAAGAGCTTTGGAGTCCCACACTTATGTAATCGGGTTAAATAGAGCAGGGGAAGAAAAAACGGAAAATGAAAAAGAACCAAGACTCCATTTTGGAAAGTCTTTGATCATTAATCCCTTAGGGGATGTGATTTCCTCCTTGGAAGAACAGCCCTGGGCGTATGTAACTGGTGAACTAGACTTAGAACAGCAGGAATATGCAAGAGGACGGTTAAACTGGCAAAGAGACAGACATCCGGAATTGTATGGAGCAGTATCGGATCCATATTATTCCATGGAGGGTCTTATTTTTGAGAAAGGATTTTAAATGTTAGGAGGGGAAATGTTATGGATAATTATGTGATTACGATTGCACGTGGCTTAGGAAGCGGCGGCAGTCATATTGCAAAAGCGTTATCAAAAAAATTAAATATTCCGTGGTATGATACAGATATCCTTCGTATGGCATCTGATTTAAGCGGAATTAATGAACAGTACTTTTTTGAAGCAAATGAAAAGATTGATAAAGGAATCATTACCATTGCCAGCTCAAAGGGAGCTTACACAGGAAAAATTTATGATGAAGGAGATAAAATGTTTTTATCCAATGAAAACTTGTTTAATTATCAGGCGAAAGTAATCCGTTCCTTGGCCTTGAACGGACAAGAATCCTGTATCATCATTGGAAAAGCTGCAAATTATATTTTGAGGAATTTTCCTAATGTGTTGAAAATTAATGTGCAGGCGCCTATGGAATATTGTATAGGAAATGTAATGAGACGTACTTCAAAAAAACCCAACGAGGCGGAAAAAATCATTACAAAAACAAATAAATACCGCAGTAATTATTATAAATATTACACTGGCGGCAGATGGCTGGACCCAAGAGAGTACGATTTGTCTATTAATACCGCAGCCATCAATGAAGAAATGGCTGTTGAGCTGATTATTCATACTTTAGGAAAAATGTAACAGTTCAGTCTTGACGGTTACAAATCTTGTGTATCAGGCAAAAACAGGCTTGACAAAACGCTGTCAGATGTTATGATAAATAAGAGAAAACAGCGATGAAAAGGACTAGTACGTGCCGAAAGTGTTCAGAGAGGGAATGGCTGGTGAAAATTCCTCACGGTAAGCATGGAACCTGCCTTGGAGCTCTGTATGAAAATACAGCGTAGCTTTGGCGTTAACAAAGAAGAGAGAACGTGAATGCGTTAATTAGGGTGGTACCGCCGAGTCTTTCGGTCCCTTTTGGGGATTTGAGAGACTCTTTTTTTATCTATTTAAAATCGTATTTTAAAAGTGAAGGAGCAGACAAATGGCAAAGGAAAAGAAATTAGTAGAAGCAATCACATCCATGGAGGAAGACTTTGCACAGTGGTATACAGATGTGGTAAAAAAGGCAGAATTGATTGCCTATTCCAGTGTAAAAGGCTGTATGATCATCAAGCCGGCAGGGTATGCCATCTGGGAAAACATTCAGAAATCTTTAGATGAAAAATTCAAGGAAACAGGGGTAGAGAATTTATATATGCCTTTGTTTATTCCAGAAAGTCTTTTGCAAAAAGAAAAAGATCATGTAGAAGGGTTTGCACCGGAAGTGGCATGGGTAACATGCGGCGGATTAAATGAGCTGCAGGAAAGACTTTGTGTCAGACCTACTTCCGAAACTTTATTCTGTGATTTTTATGCAAATGAAGTACAGTCTTATCGTGATCTTCCAAAGATATATAACCAGTGGTGTTCTGTAGTCCGCTGGGAAAAAGAAACACGTCCCTTCTTGCGTTCCAGAGAATTTTTATGGCAGGAAGGACATACCGTTCACGCTACGGCGGAAGAAGCCATAGCAAGAACAGAGCAGATGTTAAATCTGTATGCTGATTTCTTAGAGAATGAATTGGCAATTCCTGTGATTCGAGGAAGAAAGACAGATAAGGAAAAATTCGCAGGTGCAGAAGCCACATACACCATCGAATCTTTAATGCATGACGGCAAGGCATTACAGTCCGGAACCAGCCACAATTTCGGGGACGGATTTGCAAGAGCTTTCGGAATCCAGTATACAGATAAAGAAAACAAATTACAGTATGCACATCAGACCTCCTGGGGAATGACAACTAGAGTGATTGGCGCTATTATTATGGTTCACGGTGATAACAGCGGTCTTGTACTTCCGCCAAGAATTGCACCTGTACAGGTTGCCATCATTCCAATCCAGCAGAATAAAGAAGGGGTTCTGGATAAAGCATACGAACTTAAGCGTGTATTGGAAAAAGGTTTCAAAGTAAAAGTAGATGATACAGATAAGAGTCCTGGCTGGAAGTTCTCAGAACAGGAAATGAGAGGAATTCCGGTTCGTATTGAACTGGGACCAAAGGATATCGAGGCGAACCAATGTGTAGTTGTCCGCCGCGATACCAGAGAAAAGATGGTAATCTCTTTAGATGAAATAGAAAACAGGCTGCCGGAAATCTTAGATGCTATGCAGAAAGAAATGTTTGAGCGTGCCAAGACACACAGAGATTCTCATACTTATGTGGCAAAGAATTATGAAGAATTCAAAGACACCATTGCAAATAAACCTGGTTTTGTAAAAGCCATGTGGTGCGGTGATGTGGAATGTGAAAATAAAATCAAAGAAGAAACCACAGCAACTTCTCGTTGTATTCCATTTAAGCAGGAAACCATAGCAGATACTTGTGTATGCTGCGGAAAACCTGCCAGACAAATGGTATACTGGGGCAAAGCTTATTAATGAAAAGGAGGTAGTATATGAATATTCTTGTAATTAACTGCGGTAGTTCTTCCTTAAAATATCAGCTGATTAACAGTGACAGTGAAGAAGTACTGGCAAAAGGGTTATGTGAAAGAATTGGGGCATCAGGCAGTGTGCTGACGCACAAAACAAACGATGGAAGAAAAGAAATAGTGGAAGAACCAATGCCAAACCATACCGTTGCGGTAAAATTAGTGATTTCAGCGTTGACAGATGAGGAATATGGCTGTATCAAATCCTTGGATGAAATCGGTGCAGTAGGACACCGCATCGTACATGGGGGAGAGAATTTCTCTGAATCTGTTATCATTACAGAAGCGACCATTAAGGCCATCGAAGAATGTAGTGAACTGGCTCCCCTTCATAATCCTGCAAACTTAATTGGTGTAAATTCATGCAGAGAAATTATGGGTGATATTCCGATGGTTGCAGTGTTCGACACTGCGTTCCACCAGACCATACCGGAAAAGGCATATATGTATGGAATACCATATGAATACTATGAAAAATATAAGATTAGACGTTATGGTTTCCATGGAACCTCTCACCAGTTTGTATCACAGCATGCAGCGGAAATGTTAGGAAAAGACATTAAGGATTTAAAGATTATTGTATGCCATCTGGGAAATGGAGCCAGTGTTGCAGCTGTTCAAGGGGGAAAATCTGTAGATACCAGTATGGGACTGACACCATTAGAGGGACTTTTGATGGGAACCAGAAGTGGTGATATTGATCCGGCGGTAGTGGAATTTATCTGTAAAAAAGAAAACCTGACGGTAGAAGAAACCTTAAATATCTTAAATAAAAAGTCAGGTATGCTGGGATTAACAGGAATTTCCAGTGATGCAAGAGATGTGGAGGCAGCGGTAAAAGAAGGTAATGAACGTGCCATCCTTACAGTGCAGTCTTACGCATACCGTGTAGCAAAATATATTGGTGCATATACAGCAGCAATGAATGGTGTGGATGCCATTTGTTTCACGGCAGGTTTAGGAGAAAATCACGGACTGTTAAGAGAGCGTGTAGTTTCCTATTTAGGATATCTGGGAGCAGAATTGGATGAAGTGAAAAATAATGTGTCTGGGGAAGATGCTATTGTCTCTACCGACACTTCTAAAGTTGCACTGCTGGTGGTGCCCACTAATGAAGAACTGTCTATTGCAAGAGAAACAAAACGATTAGTAGAAAAGTAATTGGAGGAAATCTATGAAGATCAAGCTGCCGGGGCAGGTAAGTTATATTATAGGAGAACTTGAGAAGCATGGATTTGAAGCTTATGCAGTGGGGGGCTGTGTCCGGGACAGTATTTTAGGAAGAATTCCTGACGACTGGGATATTACCACATCAGCCAAACCGGAGCAGGTAAAGGAAATCTTTCAGAAAACCATTGATACGGGAATTGAGCATGGAACGGTAACCGTGATGATAGAACGAGAAGGTTACGAGGTGACCACTTACCGTATTGACGGAGAATATGAGGATAGCAGGCACCCTAAGGAAGTAGTATTTACCTCCAATCTGGTGGAAGACTTAAAGCGCCGTGACTTTACAATCAACGCTATGGCATATAGTGATAAGTCAGGGCTGATAGATGTGTTTGACGGAATTGGAGATATGAACAGAAAAATGATTCGGTGTGTGGGAAGGGCGAAAGAACGTTTTTCCGAGGATGCACTGAGAATATTGCGGGCTGTGCGGTTTGCCGCACAGCTTAAGTTTCAAATTGACAAAGAAACCAAAGAAGCCATAAAAGAACTGGCAGTAAACCTGCACAATATCAGTGCAGAGCGAATTCAGACGGAGTTAGTAAAGCTTTTGGTTTCTGAAGAACCAGAACGAATCAGAGAAGCATATGAGTTAGGAATTACGAAGGTGATTCTGCCTGAATTTGATGCTATGATGACATGTACTCAGGAAAACATTCATCATATGTATACTGTAGGGGAACATACAGTGCAGGCATTATTGCATATAGAAAATGATAAGGTGCTAAGGCTTGCAGTGCTGCTGCATGATGTGGGAAAACCCGAAAAAAAAACCATAGATGAAGTTGGAACTGCACACTTTTATGGACATGCTAAAAGAGGAGCGGAAATTGCAAAAGATATTTTAAAACGCCTTAAATTTGATAACGATACACTTTATAAGGTATTGAAACTGGTAGAACTTCATGATAACAGACCATCTTTAAAAAAATCAAGTATAAAACGGCTGGCAGTGAAATCAGGTACAGAACTTTTCCCTGAGCTTATGAAAGTGAAAAGAGCAGATACTCTTGCACAAAGTTTATACATGAGAGAAGAAAAGCTTGCGTATTTGGATAAGATTAGTGAACTGTATCAGGAAATTGTGGAGAGTGAAGATTGTATTCAAATAAAAGATTTAAAGATCAATGGAAAAGATTTGATAGAGCTTGGAGTTCCTCAGGGAAAGAAAATCGGGGTAATTTTATCAGATATATTTGAAATGATATTAGACGAACCAGAGAAGAATACAAAAGAATATTTAAGTGGGTATGTAAGAGGGAAATATTTAGATGGAATGTAGTGAGGGAGGCAGAGAAAGAAGATAATCGTATTCCAAAAGAGGGTCGGGATGAATTTGAAGGATACCATTAATCAATGGATGTATTTGAGAATTTGTTGATTGCCGGATAAACAGGGCAGCAAACGAGCAATAGATTACTTTTCAAAGTAATCTATTGCTCGTTTTGCTTTGATCAAATTGACGATAGTGCGTCAAATTAAAAGGATTTTAAGTTCTAATTTTATAAGGTATTCCATAAGATAGATTGAATGAACTACGATAATAAATTTATGGGGGGAATCTTTGTGAATGAAAAAGGAATAAATGTGCTGGAAGAATATGATTTAGATGTGGGAGCCATACGGCGGGGCAGAGGAATGTTGTTAGTAGAAACTAACAAAGGAATGAAAAAACTGGTGGAATTTAAAGGTACGCCGGCGCATGTGGAGTTTCAGAACATGGTACAAGGAAAAATCCTCGAAAGTGCAGGTATACTAACGGATGGTTTTGTGAGAAACAGGAATGGAGAATTGGTAACGCAGGACAAGGATATGAGAAAATACGTATTAAAAAATCATATCGAAGGTGTGGAATGCGATATTAAAAACCCTCAGGACATTTCTAATATGGTAAGAAATCTGGCAAACATACATAAATATATGCAGTGCGGAGAAAGCATAGAGCTGTCAATGGAGGTTCAAAATCCTGAGATATTGCGTTTGGAATTTGAAAAGCATAATAAGGAGCTGCGAAAAATTCGCAGATATATCCGTACCCGCAGCCGCATTTCAGTTTTCGAAACAAAGTTTCTAAAAGAGTTTGAGGAATTTTATAGGGAGGGCGAGGAAGCTTTAGAGAAATTAAGCAAGTCTTCCTATCAGGATTTAAGCCAGAGCAGTGTGGAAAAAGGGTGTATTTGCCATGGAGATTACAATTATCACAATGTAATTTTTGCGAAAAATAAGACAGCTACTGTGAATTTTGAAAAATGTCACGTAGGAATCCAAATGGAGGATTTGTATGATTTTATGAGAAAAATATTGGAAAAGAACAACTGGGATAAAAGACTTGGAAAAAGAATTTTGACAGAATACAAAAAGGTACGAGAAATCAGCAGTGAAGAGCAGGAGAATCTGTATATTAGGCTTTCCTACCCGGAAAAATTTTGGAAACTGGCAAACCAGTATTTTAACAGTAATAAGGCGTGGATATCCAATAAAACCATTGAAAAGTTGGAAACGGTATCTGCACAAAACAGCAAAAAGCAGGAATTTTTAAAAGGATTTATGGAAATGTAACGAATCTTACCCTATGGTATAATAGGATATCTGCCATAGGGTGTTTAAAATTTATAAAATTTTCTAAAATATATCATTTCTTTTTTGAGAGAAGTATTATATAATGAGAAAGCAGAAAATAATGCACAGGTGAGAAAAATGAGAAAAACAATCATAGAAATTATATGTATCTGTCTGATGGCATGCATGCTTATGGGATGCAGCGCCAATAATAAAAGCGGAGAAAATGTATTGCAAACAGGGGAAAATAGCGATACTGTAACACCGGAAGTTCCTGCCACCGAAGATGTGGGAGTGGTACTTTCAGTGGACGTAGAAAATAAAATTATCAACCTGCAAAGCGTTACAACCGGGGAAAAACTGTTTCTTAATTATACCGGCGGCTGCGACGTGCGGGATAAATATAATGAAATTTTGTCTATTACTCAGGTAGAGCCTGGAGAAATCGTAGATTTTTCCTATGTGGCATCCAAGAAGAAAATGTATTCCCTGACCATCTCAAATACGGCATGGGAATACAAAGAAGTGAAGAATTTAAAAGTGAACGAACCGGAAAATATTATGTCCATTGCAGATGTGAAATACAAATATTCAGATATGCTTGTAATTCTTTCCGAAGGAGAGAGCGCAATGCTGATGGATATTAATTCAGAAGATACACTGATTCTGCGGGGGATTGGCAAACAAGTCTGTTCTATTGTGATTGATAAGGGCCATGGTTATGTAAAACTGGTAAATTCTGATTACTTTGTAGGCGGCTGGGTAGAGGTAGGACAAGCAGCTGTAAAACCTGTAACAAAGGATATGATGTTAGTGGTTCCAGAAGGAAATTACACTTTGTCCATATCAAAAGACGGAGTGGGCGGCTCCAAAAGTATTACAGTAACCCGAAATGAGGAAATTACGGTGGATGTAGGTGATTTAAAGGGCGAAGAGCTGCCTTTGGGAAGTGTGAAATTCAATATTACTCCCGAGGAAGCGGTTTTGACGATAGATGGAAAAGAAATGGCACATAATGAGATCATCACTTTGAAGTATGGCAGCCATAAACTTAAGATTACCGCCGATGGGTATGAGACTTACAGCGGCACCTTGAAGGTAAAAGAGACCTTAAAAGAACTGGATATTGCATTAACTAAAGAAAGCGGCAGTACCACGGTAACTCCTACAGCAAGTGCAGCAGTCACACAGGCGGCGCAAATAACCGGAGAAGCAGCAGTAACGCCCACAGAGGGAGCAGCGGTAACGCCTGCGTCTGGGACAAGTCCGTCTATTACACCGGTAGTAAGCATTATTTCCGGCGGTGAAGACGGTGCAGACACTACCCACAGCGATGAAGCCAGTGGTGATGAGGAAGATTCTACTTCGCAGTCAACTTCCACAGGAAGTTCTAAAATATATATTACGGCACCTACAGGGGCAGAAGTGTATCTGGACGGTACCTATATGGGATTAGTTCCTATTGATTTTGCAAAAACGTCAGGAACTCATACCATCACCCTTCGCAAGGAGGGATATAAGACAAAAAGCTATACTGTCTATATTTCAGATGACAGTGCAGATGCTACTTATTCTTTCTCGGATATGGTAGAGAGTGATGATTAAACACATGGAGGTAAGAAGATGAGTTACAAAGAAATTTACAAAGAGTGGCTGGAAAATCCATACTTTGATGAAAAAACAAAGGATGAATTAAAAGCAATTGCAGGCGATGAAAAAGAAATTGAGGAACGTTTCTACAGAGAGCTTGATTTTGGTACTGCCGGATTAAGAGGGATTATCGGAGCAGGTACTAATAGAATGAATATTTATACTATTCGTAAAACAACACAGGGACTTGCAAATTACATTTTAGGTGTAAAGGGACAGGATAAAGGCGTGGCAATTGCATATGATTCCAGACGTATGTCACCGGAGTTCGCAGCTGAAGCAGCACTTTGTCTTGCCGCAAATGGTATTAAAGCATATATTTTCGAATCATTACGTCCCACACCGGAATTATCCTATGCAGTAAGAAAGCTTGGTTGTATTGCGGGTATTAACATTACGGCTTCCCACAATCCGCCGGAATATAATGGATATAAGGTATACTGGGAAGATGGTGCACAGATTACTCCGCCACACGATAAAGGTATTATGGACGAAGTAAAGAAAGTAACAGATTACAACACAGTAAAGACCATGGATAAGAGCCAGGCAGAAGCAGCAGGACTTTATGTTGTGATCGGTCAGAAAATAGATGATGCTTACATTGCAGAATTAAAGAGTCAGGTAAAGAATTTAGATGCAATCAAAGCAGCACAGAAAGATTTAAAGATTGTATATTCACCGCTTCACGGCACAGGAAACATTCCTGCAAGACGTGTACTAAAGGAATTAGGTTTTGAAAATGTATATGTAGTAAAAGAGCAGGAATTACCGGACGGAGAATTCCCAACAGTAAGCTATCCAAATCCTGAAGCTGCAGAAGCATTTGAATTGGGCTTAAAGCTGGCAAAAGAAGTAGATGCAGATTTGGTGCTGGCAACAGATCCAGATGCAGATCGTCTTGGTGTATATGTAAAAGATGCTAAGAGTGGTGAGTATATTACGTTAACAGGTAATATGTCAGGATGCCTTTTGGCAGAATATGAATTAAGTCAGATTCAAAAGCAGTCAGGAATCCCGGCAGATGGCGCTTTAATTAAGACCATTGTTACTACCAACATGGCAGATGCCATTGCAAAACATTATAATGTAAAATTAATCGAAGTATTAACAGGCTTTAAATACATTGGACAGCAGATCCTTGGATTTGAGCAGTCCGGTAAGGGAACCTACTTGTTTGGATTTGAAGAAAGTTATGGATGTTTAATTGGAACTCATGCAAGAGATAAGGATGCCATCGTTGCCACAATGGCATTGTGTGAAGCAGCAGCTTACTATAAAACACAGGGTAAGACTTTGTGGGATGCCATGATTGATATGTACGAAAAATATGGCTACTATAAAGACGGAATCCAGTCCATTACCTTAAGCGGTAAAGAAGGTCTGGAAAAAATTCAGTCTATCTTAGAAACACTGCGTAACAATACGCCTTCTGAAATTGCTGGATATAAGGTGGTTTCTGCAAGAGATTATAAATTAGACACGGTAAAGAATATGGAAACAGGTGCAGTGACAGCCACA
The DNA here is from genome assembly GCA_949289145.1 of uncultured Eubacteriales bacterium. Classification (GTDB taxonomy): domain Bacteria; phylum Bacillota; class Clostridia; order Lachnospirales; family Lachnospiraceae; genus RUG11237. The sequence continues at coordinate 78,169 of CASEML010000019.1, forward strand.
GGACTTCCAAGCTCCAATGTACTCTATTATGATTTAACAGATGATGCATGGCTCTGCGTAAGACCATCCGGTACAGAGCCAAAAGTTAAATTCTACTATGGAGTAAAAGGAACTTCTTTAGAAGATGCTGATAAGAAATCAGAGGCATTGGGTCAAGAAGTAATAGCAATGATCAATAAAATGCTGTAATTGCCTATGGAAGATAAAAAATATACTTTAGAAGATTTCGTGGATATTGTAGCGATGCTTCGCAGCGAAAATGGTTGTCCTTGGGACAAAGAACAGACCCATGAGAGTCTGGAGCAATGTCTTAGAGACGAATGTCAGGAAGTCATTGAGGCCATTGAGAAGAAAGATGACGATAATTTATGTGAAGAATTAGGAGATGTGCTTTTGCAGGTGGTAATGCACAGTCAGATTGCCAAAGAAGAAGGCAGATTTACTTTAGAAGATGTGATTGACGGTGTGGCAAGAAAAATGGTAAGACGTCATCCTCATGTGTTTGCCGGTGTGAAGCTGGAAACGGAGGAAGAACGTTTGGCCATGTGGAACACCATTAAGGAGCAGGAAAAACAGGAAAGAATTCTTAAAAATGAGCAAAAATCCAACGAAATTAACGAAAAATCTTGACAAACTATACAGAAACAGTTATAACTAGATTTAGGGTTATGCAATGAGAAGTTTTAACCTAATAAAGAAGAGAAAAAACCAATCAGAGGAGGAGTTCATACATGAACAAAACAGAATTAATCGCAGCGATTGCTGAAAAGACAGAATTATCCAAGAAAGACGCAGAAAAGGCAGTAAAGGCTTTTACTGATGTTGTTGTAGAAGAATTAAAGAAAGGCGAAAAAATCCAGTTAGTAGGATTTGGAACATTTGAAGTTTCTGAAAGAGCTGCCAGAACAGGTAGAAATCCACAGACAGGAGCAGAAATGAAAATCCCTGCTTCTAAATCACCTAAGTTTAAAGCTGGTAAAGCATTCAAAGACGTTCTTAACGCATAAGAAAGTATCTTACAGGGAACCGGAAGGTTCCCTTTTTTTTCTACAGTTCAGCTTTGGTATCCAACAGGCTGGACTGATGTATAAACAAAACCGTGAAAGGAGAAACAGATGAGATTAGACAAATTTTTAAAAGTATCTAGATTGATCAAACGACGTACCGTTGCCAATGAAGCCTGTGATGCCGGCAGAGTTATGATTAATGATAAACCAGCCAAAGCTTCTGCCAATGTGAAAGAAGGAGATATTATAGAAATTGCCTTTGGAAACAAGTCAGTGAAAGTGGAAGTGTTAAACGTACAGGAAACTGTAAAAAAAGAAGAAGCGAAAGAACTTTATAAATATTTATAGTCTAAAGTCAGGATGTCTTTCATAAACTCTTAAGGAGGCAGGAATAATGAAACAGGGAGGGAATCGAGTGGAAGAGAGACAAACAATGACAAAGACGCATAAACTTACACTGAGCAACAGGCATTCAGCTACTATTACAGGAGTATCCGATGTGCTTTCCTTTGATCTGAATGAAGTTTTACTGGAAACAGAGCAAGGCATGCTGATGATAAAAGGAAATGACCTTCATGTCAGCAGGCTTACACTGGAAAAAGGTGAAATTGATGTGGAAGGCCGTATAGACAGTTTTAGCTACTCCGAAGTAACAAATTATTCTAAAAGTAACGAGCCATTCTTTACAAGGCTGTTTAAATGATGAATGAAGATATTATTGCAGAATTGTATTTCCTGCTTCACTCTTTTGGACTGGGAGTTCTCATTATGATTCTGTATGATGTACTGCGGATTTTCAGAAAGCTGGTAAATCATTCTGTATTTGCACTGGCTGTGGAAGATTTAATATACTGGCTTTTATGTGGTATATGTATTTTCCTGATGCTGTACAAGGAAAACAATGGAAGTGTTCGTTGGTTTGCGGTGGCGGGAGTAGCCTGTGGAATGTTGCTGTACAATGGGACAATCAGCGCCTTCGTCACAGAGGGAATCTCAAAAATTTTGAAGTTCATTTTACACATATTAGGAAAGGTATTTGGTATTTTGTTCTGGCCTTTTCGCAAGGTGTTTGGAACTGTGAAAAAATTCACAAATTTAGCTGAAAATAGGCGAAAAAAAGTTATGGGATTTTATAAAAAACAATTGAAAAAAATACTCAGAACAGTTAAAATAGTAATTAGCAGACATTAGGGGGTGAGTTCAATGGCTAGAAGTTTAAGAGAGCGCAGAAGACGAAGTCAGAACAGATTCGCCATGATGTCAATTTCAGCGGTAGTTCTTGTGATGCTGGTGGTTATTACGATTAAAAGCGTTGAACTCCAGTCAAAGAGTGATTATTATGCTTCCAGAGAGGCGGTATTAAATAAGCAGATAGCAGAGGAACAGGAGCGAACCGAGGAAATTGCAGAGTACAAAAAGTACGTTCAGACGAAAAAGTATGTAGAGGAAGTAGCAAAAGACAAATTAGGGCTGGTATACGATGACGAAGTTATATTTAAGCCGGAAGAATAGAACCGTTGTATGAAGTACATGCAGACGGTTCTTTTTATATCTCACATGAGCATCCTAAAAAACATGAGGTACTTCGAAATCCCATAGAAAGGCAAAACAAAAAATTTCTGTCAAAAACTTTTTTAAAATCTCACTAAAGGTTTGACAAACATTGCAAAAGGACAAATTTATAATGCTCTCCATAACCAAACAAATTAGGAGGGTATGATAAAATGAGAAAAGAATTAGGAAAGAAAATGTTATTGCAACTGGTGGGATTTTTTATGACAGGAATCAGTTATTTTGGGTATTATCCATTGGGGCTTAGCTTTTTTGTGGCTGCCTATCGGGAAAAGGTTATGAGACTGCTGCTTTTTCCCGTTATGTTTATTGGAATGTCGTTATTTATGGAACCCTTACAGCTTGCAAGGTACGGACTGTGTATGATTGTTGCCGCTGCGGTTACCTCTATATTGGAACTGGACAAAGACAATAGATTTAAAAGGCTGGGAAGCGTAGCAGCCGGCGTCAGCACTTCCGCTATGACATATGTAGATTATGCACTGAACGGAGGAGAAATCTACCGAGTATATATGGGAATAGGGGAAGGCGTACTTATCTTTGCTTTGTCAGAAGTTATGGCCTGGGGAATACGATACATATTAAAGGAACGAAAAGCAGAAGATGTTGTAGAGATGTCGGAAGTATTTGATTATCGGTATAAAGAACGGGAGAAGATGGAAGGGATTGCAAAGGCCTTTAAATCTCTGGCCTCCACCTTTACCAATTTATCAGAAAGCACAGTAGTGGCCATGAATTCCGGGTTTTCAGACGGTATGGGAGGAGGCGTGCTGATGTCATCGCCGGCGGATTTTGCAGTGATGCAGAAAATGAATACCATGTGGCATAATAAACTATGTGAAAACAGGCTGGCAATTGCAGGGCAGCTTAACGAGATGGCACATATCTTATCTGGAGTTGCCAGAGATACTTATGAAATTCAGGAAGGTTCCGTCAGTTTGGAAGAAAAAATCACCAAAGAATTAAAAGCGATGCATATCAAAGTACAGGGGATTGACATCATAGAGCGGTCAGATAAAGGAATAGAAATATATGCCAGCATATGTTCTAAAAGAAACCGATGTATTATGACAAAGGACGTGGCATCAGCCATCAGCAATGTGTGTGGGAAGAAGATGGTGGCTTCCAAGGACAGTAAAGTGGTAGTATATAAAGATTTCAGTCCGGTGATGTTTGTGGAGGATGTGAATTTTAAGGTACTCTACGGTGTTTCCAGACGGGTAAAAACGGGAGAGCGGATATCCGGCGATAATTTTTCCTTTATTGATCGCAATGAAAATAAGGCAGTAATTGCTCTTTCGGACGGTATGGGCTCCGGTCTGTTGGCCTGTCAGGAAAGTGAGATGGTCATTGAACTGATAGAGCAGTTTATGGAGGCAGGATTCTGCAAAGAAACAGCGGCGAGAATGATCAATTCCAGCATGGTGACCACTTCCGGTTCTCAGCTTTATTCCACCATAGATATCAGTGAAATCGATTTGCGCAGTGGTATCTGTGAGTTTTTAAAAGTAGGTGCAGCGGCAACTTTTATCAAGCGGGGCACTTGGGTGGAAACGATTCAGTCCACCAGTCTGCCGGCAGGCATGTTTGAACAAGTGGACTTTGACACCACTGCCAAAAAGTTGTACGATGGTGACTATATTATTATGATCAGCGATGGAACTATGGACTGCATTGCCGGTGACAACAAAGAGAACGAACTGAAAAATATTATTCTCAATACTACTGTGGAAAATCCTAGAGAAATGTCCGAATATATAATGGAGGAAATTATTCGCAGAAGTGACGGGTATATACCTGACGATATGACAATTCTGGTGACAGGTATGTGGAAAAAATAAAGAAAACGAAATGCAGGAGAACGCAAATGAGAAAACAGGTTTTTGATTATATAGTAAAACATGATATGATACGTGAAGGGGATACTGTGATTGCAGGAGTATCCGGAGGTGCAGATTCTGTGTGCCTTTTGCGCCTGCTGGCAGACTATGCAGGGAAAGTTTCTATTATGTTACGAGTGGTGCATGTGGAGCATGGAATCCGCGGACAGGAAGCGTTGGATGATATGGCATTTGTACAAAAGCTTTGTGAAAAACTTAACGTACCTTGCACAGTATATCATTATCAGGTACCCAAACTGGCAAAAGAACAGGGGGTGTCTGAGGAAGAAGCAGGAAGGTGGGCACGTTATCAGGCGTTTGGCAGGGAAAGGGAAAAAATTGATGGAAGGGTAAAGATTGCTGTGGCGCATAACCGTAATGACAAAGCAGAAACCATGCTTTGGAACCTGATTCGGGGCAGTGGCATGACCGGCTTAAGCGGAATTGCACCAGTACGTGGGGATGTGATACGCCCATTGCTTGGGCAGGAGCGCCCAGCCATCGAGCAGTATCTTGCCAGGATTCATCAGGATTACCGTACAGACAGCACAAATCTGACAGAGGATTACACCAGAAATAAAATAAGACATGCCATCCTCCCAGTGATGGAGCAGATCAATAAACAGGCAGTAAAAAACATAGACCATGCCTGTGACCGGATATCACAGGCGCAGGAATATTTAAGGGGAGTCGTGGCATATGAGTTTCGGCGTATAGTGCAAGTTAAGAAAGACTGTTTATGCATTGAGATAGCAAAACTAGACCAGACCGAAACATATATTAAAAATGAAATTGTTTTAAAAGTGCTTTACCAATGTGCAGGCAGCCGAAAAGACATTGGTAAGGTGCATGTAGATGAGGTGCTTTCCCTGATGACCAAAGAATCGGGAAAACAGGTATCCCTGCCTTATGGTATGAAAGCACAGAAAAGTTATAACATGATTATAGTGAAAAAAGACAGGGAACAAAAACAAGTGCCGGAAACTTTTCAAGTACTAATTTCCGGTGCGGGGAAATATAATATTCCAAACAGAGAAGAAGTTTTTGAGGTATTTTTCGAAAATATAAATGAAAAGAATAAAAAATTTGTAAATCCCAAACAAAAAACATATACGAAATGGTTTGATTATGATAAAATAAAGGACGGTTTGGTGATTAGAACCAGAAGAAGTGGAGACTATTTTATTATGGATGAAAAAGGACACAGACAGAGTGTGAAATCATTTTTCATCAATGAAAAGATACCTAGAGAGCAGAGAGATGAAATTCTTCTTCTGGCAGACGGTTCACATATTGTATGGATGATAGGCTATAGAATCAGCTTTTATTATAAAATTTGCAACGACACGAAAAGAGTGTTAAAAATACAAATGAATGGAGGGGATAAAAGTGAGCGAGAAGGTTAGGACTTTGCTTTCGGAAGAAATAATTGATAAACGTATCTGCCAGATTGCAGAACAGATATCAAAGGATTATAAAGGCAAAGAAATCCATTTGATCTGTGTGTTAAAAGGCGGAGTATTTTTCATGTGTGAATTGGCAAAGCGCATCAGCGTGCCGGTGAGCATGGATTTTATGGCATTGTCCAGCTATGGCAATGGCACAGAGTCCAGCGGCAGCATTACAGTGAAAAAAGAATTAGACGAAAACATAGAAGGTAAAGATGTTTTGGTGGTAGAGGATATTGTGGATTCCGGAAGAACTCTGAAATTTCTTTTGGAAGAATTAAAATCAAGGAATCCGGCCAGTGTTCACTTATGTACATTATTGGATAAACGGGAACGGAGAGTGGTTGACATTCAGGCAGATTACACCTGTTTTGAAATTCCCGATGAATTTGTAGTGGGATATGGATTGGACTATGCACAAAAATATCGCAATCTGCCATATATTGGTGTTGTAGAGATAGAAAAGGAGGATTGAATTAGTGAAAAAATATAGGGGATTAAGCTTTTACTTATTGTTAATAGCAGCTGCTGTACTTGTATGGAATCTGGCCAGCTTTAGTTTTAACAGTGAAAGCTCATACACATACGGACAATTTTTAGATGCTTTAGAAGCAGGAGAAGTGGTAAAAGTACAAATCAATCAGAACGCAGAAACCCCCACAGGTTCAGTGCAGGTACGACTTTCTGACGGAGAAACAGAAATGTTTTATGTATCTGACGTAAATAAGATTGAGGAAAAACTCATAGAAATGGGTATGGACAATTATGTTATGACAGATACCAAGCGGGAGGGAATTTTCAGCAAAGTAATTCTGCCATGTGTTATTACCGGAGTTGTAGTGGTTTTAATGTTTGTGCTGATCAATAATCAGGCAAAAGGAAGCAGCGGCGGCGGAGAGATGATGAACTTTGGAAAGAGTCGTGCAAAAATGACTACAGATGCCACAAAACTTGTGACTTTTAAGGAAGTGGCAGGTCTGGATGAAGAAAAGGAAGAACTGGAGGAAATTGTTGATTTCCTAAAAGAGCCCGGGACCTATATCAAGCTGGGAGCCAGAATACCTAAGGGCGTTTTGTTAGAAGGACCTCCGGGAACTGGTAAGACAATGCTTGCCAAGGCGGTAGCAGGAGAAGCGGGAGTACCGTTCTTTAGCATTTCCGGTTCCGATTTTGTAGAAATGTTTGTAGGTGTAGGTGCTTCCAGAGTAAGAGATTTATTTGCGGAAGCTAAAAGAAATGCACCATGTATTGTGTTTATTGATGAAATTGATGCGGTGGCAAGACGTCGCGGTACCGGTATGGGCGGCGGTCACGATGAACGTGAACAGACATTAAACCAGCTGTTGGTAGAGATGGATGGATTTGGGGCAAATGAAGGGATTATCGTTATGGCTGCTACCAACCGTGTAGATATTCTGGACCCTGCTATTTTAAGGCCGGGACGTTTTGACCGTAAGGTAGCCGTAGGAAGACCGGACATTAAAGGAAGAGAAGAAATCTTGCAGGTACATGCCAAAAATAAGCCGTTGGCAGATGATGTGGATTTAGAAGAAATTGCAAGAACTACTTTTGGATTTACTGGCGCAGATTTAGAAAACCTTTTAAATGAAGCGGCAATTCAGGCAGCTCGTGATAAGCGTGCCTATGTGAAACAGTCTGATATCAAGGAAGCTTTCCTGAAAACAGGTATCGGTAAAGAAAAGAAAAGCCGTGTAGTGTCAGAAAAGGATAAAAATATTACGGCTTACCATGAAGCAGGTCATGCCATTCTTTTCCATGTACTTCCAGATGTGGGACCGGTGTATACCGTTTCCATTATTCCAACCGGAAAGGGCGCAGCAGGTTATACCATGCCATTGCCGGAAAAGGATGAAATGTTTAATACCAAAAGCCGTATGTTACAGGATATTATGGTTTCTCTGGGCGGACGTATTGCAGAAGAAATTATTTTTGGTGATGTGACTACAGGCGCCATCAGTGATATACAGAAGGCAACGGATACTGCCAAGGCTATGGTAACAAAATTTGGTATGTCCGATGCCATTGGGCTTATTAACTATGGCAATGACGGTGATGAAGTATTTATTGGAAGGGATTTTGCTCAGACCAAAGGATACAGCGAAGAAATTGCAGGCATCATTGATAAAGAAGTGAAAAAGATTATTGATGAATGTTACGAGAAGGCAAAAAATATCCTTAAGGACAATGTAAATGTGTTGGAATCCTGTGCAAAGCTTCTGTTAGAGAAGGAGAAAATCGGAAGGGAAGAATTTGAAGGTTTGTTCCAGACAGATGCAGCGGTTCAGCTGGAAAAGTAAAATAAATAAACAAGTCAGAAAAAGTGCCGATTCAAAAAAACGGCACTTTTTTCCATTCTTTCTGTGCAAAAAATATATTACAAATTTGTTAAAAATATAGAACAAATGTAAATTTGCATAAAAATATATGAAAAAGAATATGATATTTGTGCACACTTATTTGTAGACCGGTGCTATAATAAATATCGTAAAAACCCCCCAATACATTATATAGTTTTTGCTACACCCCATAAGAAAGAAATACCTTCTCCAAAAAGGCAGCCCCCCGGCTGCCTTTTTACTTTATCTTTTTTACTAAGTATGTTTCTTGAAAGTTGATAAAAATCAGATTATAATAAATGATACATAATATGGAAGCAGAATTAGAAAGGGGCAGTATAATGGAGGAAATCAAGAAGATTAAAGATAATATCGCTAAGGTAATTGTAGGAAAAGAAGAAGTAGTGGAACTGCTTTTAGCGGCAGTGATAGCAAAAGGTCATGTGCTGCTTGAGGATGTGCCGGGAACCGGCAAGACTCTGCTTGCCAAGACTTTGGCAAAGTCTATTGACGGTTCTTTTGCAAGGATTCAGTTTACACCGGATTTACTGCCTTCAGATATTACGGGAATAAATTACTATCGGCAGAAGGAAGGAGAATTTTGCTTTCAGAAAGGACCTGTATTTTCAAATATTGTGCTGGCTGACGAGATTAATCGTGCCACCCCCAGAACTCAGGCGGGTCTGCTGGAGGCAATGGAAGAACGACAGGTTAGCGTGGAGGGTGTCACATATTCATTGGAAGCCCCGTTTCTTGTAATTGCTACTCAGAATCCCTTGGAAACTCTGGGAACATTTCCCCTTCCCGAAGCACAGATGGACAGATTTCTTATGAAATTGTCCATGGGACTGCCGGATAAACAGGAAGAATTGCAGATGATGGAACGGTTTTTAAAAGAAGAACCTTTAGAAACCATTGGCAGTGTGGTAACTGGAGAAGATATCATTGCATTACAGAAAAAGAGCCGGGAAATTTATATTCATCCTGTGTTGATGGAATATATTGCAGAGCTGATACAAGCCAGCAGGAAACATCGGGACGTAGTATGCGGTGTAAGTCCCAGAGGTACCATGGCAATGTTAAATGCAGCCAGGGCTTATGCTGTAGTGAAAGAGCGTGGATATGTGGTGCCGGAAGATATTAAAGCGGTGGCTGTTCCGGTACTTGCTCACAGAATACAAGCTAGAAGCAGCAGCCTGCAGGCAGACTACACAGTGGCAGTGGTGGAAGAACTATTAAAGACCACATCTCTTCCCACGGAAGATTGGAATGGCAGATAGGGGGGACTATGCTTCTTATATTTATGCTTTTAGCAGCAGCCCTGTTTTATTACATACAGAAAATGATCTTTCGTAAGAATTATAAGAAAGGTCTTCAGGTAAAAATAAATTTTCAAGATAAGTATATAGAGGAAGGCGCATCTTCCGTCTTAAAAGAAGTCATTGAAAACCGCAAGATATTGCCTCTGCCGGTGGTACATGTTTCATTTCAGACAGGAAACGGATTAAAATTTCAGTCAGAGGAAAATATTAATATTACAGATAACACCAGCAAACGAGAAGTGTTTTCGGTACTTTGGAATCAGAAGATCACTAGAAAACTTCCGGTTATCGGTGTAAAAAGAGGCCGCTACAAAGTGAAAACTGCCGATGTAAACGTATACAATTTCCTGATGACAGACCAGTACTATTTAGAAATACCTCAGGATACGGAACTTTATGTTTATCCAAAGCATATTCCCACGAAACGGCTGAATATACTAATGCAGAGAATTTACGGAATCATCCCAAATAGAGAAAGATTGTATGAAGATCCCTTACAATTTGCAGGAATCCGGGAGTATGCACCGGGGGATGACAAGAAAAGAATCAACTGGAAAGCCAGTGCTAAGGCTCAGAATTTGATGGTTAATATGTATGAATCCAGTGTGGCGGGAAATGTGACAGTATTTTTAGATATTTCCGACAAAGGTATCTGGAAACAGGAAAAGCTTACAGAGGAAGGGATTCGCCTTGCTGCTGCCATAAGCGTCAGGATTCTGAAAATGGGCGGCGAAGTGGCGGTATACACCAACGCTTATGGAGAAGCGGAAGGAAAAACAATCTGTATTCCTTGCGGAAAGAATTTTGATAAAGTTCATGAAATCAATCGGAGCATGGCAGAGATAAAGCTGTCAAATGGATATGAGGACCTGTCGGAAACCTTTCAAAAGGCAACCAATGATATTTCTAAAACCGGGGGAATCTTTTTGCTGATTTCTAAGAATAGAAAAGAAAAGTATGGGGAATTGTTAAAAATATATGCTCAGAAATGTTCTGGTTCCAGTATAGGATGTCAAATCTCCTGTATGCATATTATTCCGTATCACAAAGATATTACAGGAGAGGAAGAAGCAATACCGGCTGTGGAAGGGGTACGTGAAATTATGTGGGAGGTGGAATCATAATGTTAGAAAAAATACTGGTATGTTTCCATTTTCTGCTGCTGGAATACGGAGTATATTTTACCTTTTACAGCGATAAACTTTCGGGCTGCATTTTGCTGGTGATGATTACTTTTGGAATTCCTCTGCTTGGCAGATTATTTCGAAAAAGATTCGGTTTCTTGCTCATTGGTTTACTGGCGGAAATTTTGGTGTTGCTTTTAGCGGAAAATGTAGTAGAATTAATTATATTCACCTTTTTTACTGTGATCTTAGTCATAGTATATACCATACAGTCAGCTTCTGAAAAAGGCAGTTTCCTCGTGACAATCAGTCCGGTGTGGCTGTTATTGCTGCTGTGCTGTCATATTCCTCTGTATTTTACGGGATATCCGGGGCAATGGCCCTTGCAGATGATAGGTGCAGGGTATGTGATTTTATACCTCTTGCATCTTTCCAATGAAAATATGGGTGATTTCAAAAAGCTGCACAGCCGGATGGAGAAGCTTCCAATCGTTCAGCTTGGAAAAACCTTTTTTATGTCGGTTTCTGGTGTGATTTTGTGGGTGGTCTTAGGTATGTTTCTTGGCAGGAACGAGAGAGCCGCCGATTACCTGAGCCGTAAGTTGTATAATTTTATAAGTCAGCTGGGTGGCGGTACTATAAAGATTGCCCCTGATGGTATGCAGGGGTCAATGGCTGATTTTATGATAGAATATACGGGAGAGTCTTATGAGCAGGACACACAGCTTCCGGAGCAATTTTATATGGTGAGTCATGCGGTGGAACATATATTTAAAGTCATGCTGTTGGTATTGGGTATGCTTCTTGTATTTTTCTTGCTGTATTCACTTTACTGTTATCTAAAGCGGGAACAAAAAGATGATGGTGATGAGGTGGAATTTATTAAGAAAGAGGAGGAAGAAGCTCTTTCACTGTATCAGGAGCAGCGTAAGGAAGAAACAGGGAGAAAGAGGCAGTCACCGAATGCCATTGTACGCAAAATATATAAGAAGAAAATAAGGTCCGGCATGAAATCCAGAATACCTGGGTGGGCAACGCCTTACGAATTGGAAACATTGGCAGAGTGGAAGGAAAAGGGCGGTGAAAGTATGCTTCATAAACTTTACGAAAAGGCCAGATATAGTAAAGAAGGTTGCCAGAAAGAGGAGTTAGACCGATATATGTCAACAGAGGAAAAGTATCATAAATATAAATAAGTAGTCCATGATAAATGAAAGGGAGTTTATTATGAATATCAGTAATTTTAGTGAGTACGAAAAGAAGCAGATATATATTACTACCATGCGTCCGGTACTAAATAAACGTGCATTGTTTAGTGATGCCACAGCAGGTTATCTGCAGCCTATGGAACCTGATGTGGGAGATGAAGTTACGGTATACTTTAGAGCCGCAAGAGATAATGTAGACGAGGTAATCATTATCACAGATGCAGGCAACTATAAGATGGAGAAATTTAAGTCAGAGGGTGCCTTTGACTATTATAGAGGAAAATTCCAAGTGGGAGAAAAAACCGTACGGTATTATTTTGATGTGCACTCTGGTAATTTAAACTGTTATTTTAATAAATTAGGTGTCACAAAACATATCGAACCATATTATGCGTTTTCCATTTATCCGGGATTTCACACACCGGATTGGGCAAAGGGGGCGGTGATTTATCAGATTTTTGTGGATCGTTTCTATAATGGTGACAAAACAAATGATGTGGTAGACGGAGAGTACAATTATATTGGAGATAACGTAGTGCAGGTAAAGGATTGGTATCAGTATCCTTCCAACATGGATGTGCGTTCCTTCTACGGAGGTGATCTGCAGGGGGTATGGGATAAACTTGACTATCTGCAGAATTTGGGCGTGGAAGTAATATATTTTAATCCATTATTTGTATCGCCATCTAACCATAAATATGACAGTCAGGATTATGATTACATTGATCCTCACTATGGAAAGATTGTCAATGATGGGGGTGACCCACTGCCGGAGGGTGAGTACGATAATTCCAAGGCAACCAAGTATATTAAACGCGTGACTGACAAAGCCAACTTAGAAGCCAGCAATCAGTTTTTTGCCGAATTGGTGGAGGAGATTCACAAAAGAGGTATGAAAGTGATTCTGGATGGTGTATTTAATCATTGTGGTTCTTTCAATAAATGGATGGATAAAGAGAGAATTTATGAGAGGCAGGAAGGCTATGAAAAAGGTGCTTATGTGGATAAAGATAGCCCCTATAACAGCTTTTTCAGTTTCCATGAGGACAAATGGCCGTACAACCATACTTATGACGGTTGGTGGGGGCACGATACATTGCCCAAATTAAATTATGAAGGCTCTGAAAAATTATACGAATATATTCTAAATATTGCAAAAAAATGGGTATCTCCGCCTTACAATGTAGATGGATGGCGCCTTGATGTGGCGGCGGATTTAGGTCACAGCGGTGAGTTTAACCATAAATTCTGGAAGGATTTCAGAAAAGCAGTGAAAAGCGCAAATCCTAACGCCATTATTCTTGCAGAGCATTATGGGAATCCAAATGAGTGGCTGCAGGGAGATGAGTGGGATACAGTTATGAACTATGATGCATTTATGGAACCACTTACTTGGTTTTTTACCGGTATGGAAAAGCATAGCGATTCCAGAAATGAGGGGCTCTACGGAAATGCAGACTCCTTTATTGGAGCCATGAAGCATCATATGGCAAGCTTTGCAACCCCTTCCTTACAGGTGGCTATGAACGAATTATCCAACCATGATCACTCCAGGTTTTTAACCAGAACGAACCATAAAGTGGGGCGTATCAATACCTTAGGACCGGAAGCAGCCAATGAAGGCATCAATAAGGCAGTATTCCGCGAAGCAGTTATTATGCAGATGACATGGCCTGGGGCACCGACTCTTTACTATGGGGATGAGGCAGGTTTATGTGGATTTACAGATCCGGATAACCGAAGAACTTACCCTTGGGGCAGAGAAGACCATGAGTTGATAGATTTCCACAGAGAAGCAATTCGTATGCATAAGAGAAATACGTGTTTAAAATATGGATCTTTAAAATTCTTAGGAGCAGATTATCAATATATTGCCTACGGCAGATTCGATAATGAACAGCAAATTGCCATTGCTTTTAATAATCTGGATAGCTCAAAACATGTGGAACTTCCGGTTTGGGAGCTGGGAGTGCCAATGGAATGTAGTATGGAGCGGATTATGTTCAGTACAGAATCTTATTACTCTATCGGCAGAGTGGATTATCCGGTACACAACGGTTTAGTATCTGTGGAACTGCCGGCTTTCTCTGGTATTGTGCTGCGGCATAGGAATAAAGATGATGTGATAGAGTAAAGTGACATAGGGCTTGAGAGGAAATTAGTTGTTTACTTCATAAGTGGGATATGTTAATATAGATTTTGTGAAATGTAAAATTTATAGGGAGGATTAATAAAATGAAAGAAAAATTTCAGAAAATAACGAAATATCTGTTTGGGTTGGCTTTTGTTGCCTTTGTCATGGCAGTTAGTTTAAATATGACAGCTTTTGCCGCCAATCAAAAAGTAACGAATCTGAAGCAAATTGACGCTGGTAAAAATAGTATGGTGATTTCATGGGAAGCTCCATTAGGTGTAAACAAATTTACTGTATATATTTCTGAGTATAAAGATTTCCGGGAAAATGCAACTATTACGGAGACTTCTTATTCTACCACCGATTATATCTATAATTTAAATTCAAATCATACTTATTATGTGAAGGTAATTCCCGTATCTAATTCTAGTACACAGTATGATTTCAGTGATACAATAGCCTGTGTTACGGCACCGGAATCAGTTAGTGGAGTAACTCATGTGAAATCGACAACTTCCTCCGTATCTGTTTCCTGGAATGCTCCAATCTCAGGAACACAGTATTACAAAATTTATTATAAGCCAACCGGTACCTTCCTACAGGAAGTATTTGCCGGTACTACCACAAACAGAACCTATACCGTACAAGGTTTAAAGGATGACACAGATTACTCCGTCTATGTTTATCCCGTAAGAAAATCAGAAAGTGGATTTGAGGCAGTAGGATATAGTAGCTACATTTCTTTTATTCCTACAACTGCAAAAGCAAGTAAATTATCACAGATAAAATTATCCAGATGGGATGCTGGCTCCGCTTCTGCAGGGGTTTCGTTTCAAAATGACACTAAGAATCAGTCTGGTATAGAGATTGAAATCAGCAGTCTTTCAGGAAAAAAGATTAGAAGTATAAAAGCAGGCCGATATGCATCTAATATTACTTTTTCCTTAAGCAAAATTAAAAATAAAGGATTTAAATACCGTTTAAGATCTTATGTGACAGCGGCTAACAAGAATTGGTATGGTCCATACACAAGTCAAAAGGTTGCTGTGGCACAGCCAAAAGTAACTGCTAAGAAGAAAAGTAATACTTCGCTAAAGCTTACATGGAAAAAGATTTCAGGTGCCAAAAGTTACAGCGTTTATGTGGCGAAAGAAAAGAATGACAAGTTTAAAAAAGTTGCTACTGTAAAATCCAGAAGCTATATTTTGAAAAAAACAAAACCCTATAAGGATTATTATATTTATGTAAAAGCAAATGGGGTGAAATCTGGAAAGAAGAGTTATTCTTCCACAAGCCCGGTAAATCAGCTGGTTGATAATGTTTATTACTATAAATATTCAAAGAGTGTCACTAACTATTATACAACCGTTCAGAAGTAGTACAGGTAGTAATAATAATTTGTAACAGTTCAGCCAACGCCATTCGCAAAATCGCACTACGTGCTTTTCGCTGCTTCGCAGCTGCTTTTGCTCATATACAGGCGTTCCGCTCATGATATGTCATACAAATGCATTTTATGCTAGCATAATGCATTTGTATGACATATCAAGGCTGAACTGTTACAATAATTTTTGAAAATGCATCAAAAATGATTGCAATTTATATTATCTTATGTTAAAATAATATATTGTCAGGGTTAACTTTGGTTAACCCTTATGGATGGATTCCCGAGTGGCCAAAGGGGACAGACTGTAAATCTGCTGCAAATTGCTTCGGTGGTTCGAATCCACCTCCATCCATTCGGCACATACAGAACAACATACGGTCTTAAGTGCTCATAGCTATACAAACAACTAAGCTCGAAAAAACCTTGCTAAGTAGTTTGTATGCATCGCACGTAAATGACCAAAATACGGTCATTAAGTGCTCATAGCTAAGCCGGCGTGGCGGAACTGGCAGACGCACAGGACTTAAAATCCTGCGGGACTTATACTCCCGTACCGGTTCGATTCCGGTCGCCGGCATCAATGAATCAAAGGCTCAACTCTTACAATATGGAGTTGAGCCTTTTGCATTCTATTTATATATTTAGAAAAGAAAGAATTTATTTTATACTTGTACTAAGATAACGAGTATGGTAAAATATTCATTGAGAAATCCAAGAACAAATACGGTGTACCACCAGATGAGGCTGCAACCTCATCTGGCAAGGATGGTAGTGGTAGCTACCACACGATACAGAATAAATCTGCGATACACACATGGTTATTATACTTTATTGCTTCATTTTTTACAATATCCTTTCTGCGGTATTTATGATTTAGCTGTAAGCCTTACGATATATATTTTTTTTCGAGGTGTTAAGTGTGGATGCATACATACTTTGCACCTCGTTCTTGATTTCTCACCGGAATATCCTTTGTGGCGGTATATACCGTCACGGGGTATTCTAAGTGAGAAACAGGAGTTGTAGACAAGCTGCGATTGTTTGTGATACCCGTAACAGTGGGGGATCAGGTCGCAGCTTTTTTGTGTTTAAGGATTATTTAATAATTAACCAAGTAAAGTAGAAGCAGAAAAGGAGGAAGCATATGTATTTCAAAATTTTAAAGAAAGATCTAAAAAGAAAAAAGTCCATGCATCTGATTCTGCTGATATTTGTTATCATGGCTGTTACGTTTATATCCAGCAGTTTAAACAACTTATTGATTGTAACCAGTGGAACGGAGTATTTTTTTCAGCAGGCAGGACTTGGTGATTACTTGTTTGTAACAATGAGAGCCAGCTATGCTGGAGATGACTCCAATGAAAAAGTAATAGAAAACTTCCTAAAGGAGCAAAAGAGTGTGGATTCCTATACAGTAGATCCCTGTATGTATTTGGACCAAGCCAATATATCATTTACGGATAACAGAGAGCTCAGTCAGTCTTCTACGATGATTTTTTCCAGCTATCGGGTAAAACAGCAAAAATTTTTTGATAAGGATAATCAGGAAATAACAAAAGTAGAAGACGGAACCATATATGTTCCAAGTATGTTTATGAAGAAAAACCAAGTTGCGGTAGGGGAGAAGCTTGTCATTTCCACCGAAGCAGGATACGAAAAAGAATTCCAAGTGGCAGGAAGCTTTAAAGATGCATTTTTGGGCAGCGAAATGATGGGAACAGATAGATACCTGCTGAGTCAGAAGGACTTTGATGAGCTGATGAAAGACAGCGGACTTCCCTTTGGTAATTTCTATTCTGTAAAGACCAATGATTTAGAAACCTTTGAGGAGGCATATAATAACGAAAGCTTTCAGGTTATTTTTGGAGGAAGCCAGTCATTTATAAAAACTACTTACATTATGGATATGGTAATTGCCGCAGTGTTGATGGTAGTCAGTCTGTGCCTGATTCTGATTTCGGTGGTAATGCTGCGTTTTATCATTGTATTTACAGTAAACCAAGACTATAAAGAAATTGGAATTATGAAATCCATCGGAATAGAAAATACATCCATCCGGAAGCTTTATGCGGTAAAATGTTTCGCTATAGTAGCAGTGGGAGCAGTGTTAGGATTTATTGCGGGACTTCCCTTTGGCAGGATGTTGTTAGAGCAGGTAACAGAGAAGATTATTACAAAGGAAGGTAACAGTGGAATTTTCCTTCAACTGGCAGCCAGCATTCTAGTGGCATTGGTAATTACCGGATTTGCTTACCATAGCACAGGGAAAATAAAAAAGATGTCCCCCATGGATGCCATACGAAGCGGAAACAACGGAGAAAGATTCCAAAAGAAAGGTCTGTTGAAATTAAATAAATTCAAAGGGAAAGCCACAACATTTATGGCATGTAATGATGTATTATGCGACTTTAAAAAATATGTGGCATTGCTGCTAACCAGTATTGCAGGAATCTGGCTGCTGATTATGCCCATTAATACCACAAATACTCTGCAGTCAGAAAAAATTCTTTCTATGTTTGCAGTTTTAGAATGTGACTATTTTATCTCGGATAATGGGGCAGTGACAAAACTGATTACTGCGGGTAAAAAGGAAAGGTTTTATGAGTATCTGACGGAGTTAAAAACTAATTTAAATCAAAATGATATCCCGGTGGAAAAAGTATTTATGGAAGTTATGTTCAGATACCGTGTGAGAAAAGATGATAAGTCCTATTTGTCCCTGGCAGTGCAGGGCGTAAATACATCTGCCCGGGAATATGTCTACGATAAAGGGGATGCACCTAAGTATGAGAACGAAGTGGCTTTGGCTTATACAACTGCAGAAACAATAGGAGCAGATGTGGGAGATACGGTATATATCACCATGAATCAGGCAGAAAGGCCCTTTGTGGTGTCTGCGCTTTATCAGTCTCTGAACAATTTGGGGGAGGGAATACGTTTTCATGAAGAGACAAACATGGATTATCAGGCGGCAGGCGGTGCTTTTGCTGCTCAAGTTCTTTTAAAAGACAATACAGATAAAGAACTGGTACAGGAATACATGGATAAAACAAAGGAATTATATCCGGAAAGCGATGTGAAGACCGTACAGCAATTTCTTGATGATATGCTGGGCGGAATTTCCGAAAGGCTGTCCTCACTAAAGTTAATGATTTTAGTTTTAGTAGTATTGATTAATGTTATGGTAGTGGTACTGATGCAGAAAATGTTCCTAATCCGCGAACGGGGAGAAATGGGAATGATGAAAGCAATGGGATTCTCAGACAGCGCCATAATAGGATGGCAGACAAAAAGGATTCTGCTGGTACTTCTTACCGGTACGTTCATCGGAACGGTAACAGGAACTCCCTTTTCCAGAATTACTTCCGGGCAGGTATTTAAAATTATGGGGGCAAAGAAAATAGAATTTGTTGTAAATCCCTTGGAGGTTTATGTAGTCTATCCTTTGACCGTATTGGTCATTACCGTCATTGCCTGTGTGCTTACCATGAGAAAAGTAAAGAAAATTTCGGTGCAGGAAATTAATAATATAGAATAATATGGAGGATATGAAAATGGCAGAAGCATTAAAAGTAAAAGATTTGTGTAAAACATATGTAATTAATAAAAGACAAAACAACGTGTTGAAAAATGTTAATTTTTCTATTAAAGAGGGGGAAATGGTGGCAGTTATGGGACCCTCCGGTTCCGGGAAATCTACTCTGCTTTATAATGTATCCGGTATGGACAAACCCACTGCCGGTGAGATAGAATTAAAAGGGAAAAAAATTACGGAACTGACAGAAAAGGAACTGGCTTATGTGCGTTTAAATCAAATGGGATTTATTTTCCAGCAGATGCATATGCTAAAGAATCTGACCGTCATGGATAATATTTTGCTGCCGGCATATCAGACGAAAGATGGAGGCAGAACCAGAAAAGAAATCAACGATGATTGTAAACAGCTGATGCACAAGCTTTCTATCAGCGATATTGCAGATAATGACATTACAGAGGTATCAGGCGGGCAGCTGCAAAGGGCATGTATCTGCAGAAGTATGATAAACCATCCTGACATTATTTTTGCAGATGAACCCACAGGAGCCTTGAACCGCAGTGCTTCTGAGGATGTAATGAATGAGTTGATCAAACTAAATGCAGAGGGCACCACGATGATGCTGGTAACTCATGATATGAAAGTAGCGGCAAAATGTACCAGAGTGCTTTATATTGAAGATGGAAACATCAGAGGAGAGCTTTCTTTGGGCAGAGGAGAAGAAACAGGCACCATGAAAGACAGAGAACGAAAAGTAAATCATTGGTTAACGGATATGGGCTGGTAACCATAGAAAGGAATCGGTATGGCAGACATTATTGTGGTGGAAGATAATCAAGAAATCGGCGGGCTTTTAGCTGATTTCCTTCAGGCAGAAGGGTATGATATTTATTTGGCAATTACCGGAGAGGAAGCATTGGAGATTTACGAAGCGGAGGGGGCAAAGCTGATGATTCTGGATATTATGCTTCCCGGCATGGACGGATTTGCAGTGTGCCGTAAGATCAGAGAACATGGTAATATGCCTATTATCATTGTCAGTGCTAAAGATGGGAAAGAGGATAAATTAAATGGTCTGTTTCTTGGGGCGGATGATTACATAGAAAAGCCTTACGATATTGACATTTTACTTGCGAAAGTGAAAGGGATTTTTGCAAGGAGATATTCTTCCGATGAAATCATAGAAGGCAATATTAGGTTAGATAAAGCAGGGCGTCACTTGTATGTGGACGAACAGGAAGTTTCTGTTACAGTAAAAGAGTTTGACCTTTTGATGTATCTGATGGAGAATAAAGGAAAAGCCATGAAAAAAGAAGAACTGTTTTATAAAGTCTGGGGATTTGAAAGTGACAGTGAACTTCAGACGTTGACAGTCCATATAAAATGGCTTCGGGAAAAGCTGGAAAAGGATCCTAAAAATCCTCAACATATTTTGACGGTCTGGGGGATAGGATATCGATTTGAGTAGATGGTATAGGTAACATTATGAAAAAGTATAATCAGATGATGGCAGTTGTCTTTGTGGTATTTATCGGGGTGCTTGTCATAACAAATAGTTATTTTTCTCAAATGAATTTTAAGGAAAGTAGCAGAGAGTACAAAGTTTCTGTGAATCGCATCCAGCAGGAAATTAAAAAATATGAAGAGCAAAAGGGAAGAGCACCGGATAGTCTGGAAGAAATTAAGATATTTTCCCAAATCAGTGAATATCCATTTATTTACAGTGTGGACAGCATAAAAATTAAGGGGATATCTGCACAAGGACTAAAAAATCTGCTAGAGCAGGAAGGAGAAAATTATCTAATGTTTACAACCGATGAAAATCTTTATCGGATCGACTATTATGCAGAATCCTCTGCCTCTCGCCAGACCATGAAATTCATAAATGCATTTGTAATAATTATATTATTAATTATGCTGTCAGTGTTATTGTACATAAAGAAAAAAATCATAGCGCCTTTTTACCGCTTTTCCCAGATACCGCTGGAATTGTCCAAAGGCAATCTGACAGTTCCCTTAAAAGAAGAGAAAAACCGCTATTTTGGAAAATTTATCTGGGGTATGGATCTGCTTCGGGAAAATTTAGAGGAAAACAAAGTCAGAGAACTAAAGCTGCAAAAAGAAAGAAAACTGTTGCTGCTGTCTCTTTCCCACGATATAAAAACCCCATTAAGCGCCATAAAGCTCTATGCAAAAGCAATAAGCAAAAACCTATATAATAAGGAAGAAAAGAAGCAGGAAGTTGCAGAACATATCAGCGAAAAGGTGGATGAGATTGAGGAGTATATTTCTGAAATTGTAAAAGCTTCCAAGGAAGATTTTATGGAATTTGAAGTAGAAAACAGGGAATTCTATATTAGAAACGTGTTGGATTCCATTAATGAATACTATCAGGAAAAAATGAAATTAAATCATATAGATTTTTCGATGGAATCCTACCATAATTGTCTGGTGTGGGGGGATGAGAACCGCTTAGTAGAAGTGATTCAGAACATCATTGAAAATGCCTGCAAATACGGAGACGGAAGAAAAATTTGGCTGGAAACAAAGCGGGAGGCGGAAGAATGTTTGATTATAATTAGAAATACCGGATGCACATTGGAAGAAAAGGAACTTCCACATATCTGTGACAGCTTTTTTAGAGGGAGTAATGTGGAAAAGGAAACAGGCAGCGGTTTAGGATTATATATCTGCAGGAAATTAATGCATTTGATGGAAGGGGAGCTGATACCCAATATTATTTTGGATTCCCATGGAAAGCTTATGGAAGTTACGGTAGTGGTGCAGATTAGAAATTAAAATTCAAGCCGGACAGGTACATCTATCCGGCTTACCCCAATTCATCTCAATCTCCGCCGGGACCATCCTTTCTGGGTCTGGTAGATTCCGGAAGTGGCTCCACGGAATCACAGTCCTGAGGCAGATCAACTTCAGGAATATTTCCGTCATCGTATTTGTTCTTTGAGGTAGTAGAGGTTTCTGTATTTTTGTTCATGGCAGTATTCCTCCTTTCGCTGATATTGTCGCAACAGTTCAGCTCATGGTATGTCATACAAGTGTATTTTATGCTAGCATAATGCACTTGTATGACATACCATGGCTGAACTCTTACTATTGTCTCCGTTTTCCGGGAAAATATTCTTGACATTTCACATAAAACACATCAAAATGATAATTAGGCGTAATTATAAGCGGAAAGGAAGAAAGGCATGAAGTTTTTTATTGACACAGCAAATGTAGAAAGTATTAGAAAAGCAAATGATATGGGAGTTATTTGTGGGGTAACAACAAATCCTTCTCTGATAGCCAAGGAAGGCAGAGAATTTGCAGAGGTAATCAAAGAAATTGCTTCGATTGTAGACGGACCAATCAGTGGGGAAGTTAAGGCAACTACAGTAGATGCTGAAGGAATGATCAAAGAAGGTCGTGAAATAGCAGCGATCCATCCAAATATGGTAGTCAAGATTCCCATGACAGCAGATGGCTTGAAAGCAGTGAAAGTATTAAATGCAGAAGGCATTAAAACCAATGTGACCCTAATATTCTCTGCCAATCAGGCATTGCTGGCAGCAAGAGCAGGGGCAACCTATGTCTCTCCGTTTCTTGGAAGATTAGATGATATTTCTCATCCGGGTATTGAACTGATTCGTACCGTAGCGGACATTTTCAAAGTATATAAATTGGATACGGAAATTATTGCAGCTAGTGTCCGCAATCCCATCCATGTAACTGACTGTGCATTGGCAGGAGCAGATATTGCTACGGTGCCCTATTCTGTGATAGAGCAGATGACAAAGCACCCGTTAACGGATCAGGGAATTGCAAAGTTTCAGGCAGATTATCGTGGAGTGTTCGGAGAAAAGTAATAGCATAAAAAGCACTTAACATATATTGTATGTGGGCACGCTCATAAGTGGTATAATTCTTCCCATAAAGACAAAGGTAACATAATGTCTTTATGGGAAGATATTGTTTAAAAAGTCTAAATGATTAGGATTTTATACATATTTTTTCATGATAGATAACAGTTCTTCTTTATTTCGAAAACCTTCTAATCTTTCTACACATTCACCATTCTTGTATATCAGCATAGTGGGAACTACCTGTACAGAAAACTCCATGGCAAGAGGCATTTCATCATCAACACACACCTTTCCGATCTGAAACTCATTGTTTTCCTCTGAAATTTCCTCCAAGACAGGGGCCAGCATTCTGCAGGGACCGCAGGTTTTTGAAAAGAAGTCAACTAAAAAAGGTGTTTTTGAATTTACTACGGTTTCTTGAAAATTTGAATTTGTAATTGTTTTTGTCATATTGTATACCTCCATTTGTAGTGTTTTTACATGATTCCGGTATAAATGGCGGAACTGTAACTTATTGTTTACATATTCCACGAAATTAATTATAGAAATTACTTAAAAACTCGTGTAAAATAGAAACAGGTGTTTATCACCTCTTATCTATATATCGGAAAAAAAGTGATTAAGAATAGAGTGAGGAAAAATAATGGAAGAAAATATACAAGAAAAAAAGCGTTTTGCGGTTTTAATTGATTCTGATAACATCAGTCCCAAGTATGCGGGGGTTATTTTTAATGAACTAAATGAATATGGTCAGGCCACTTATCGGAGAATTTATGGCAACTGGTCCAAGGGCAACGGATGGAATGAAAAAATCTTATTAGAAAATTCTATTATTCCTATACAGCAGTTTTCTTATACGACTGGGAAAAATTCCACAGATATGGCAATGGTCATTGATGCCATGGACATATTGTATAGCGGAAAAGTGGACGGCTTTTGTCTGGTGACCAGTGACAGTGATTTTACAAGACTTGCTATGCGTTTGAGAGAAGAAAATATGCATGTGATTGGAATGGGGGATTCAAAGGCGCCAACATCTCTGACCAAATCCTGCAATAAATTTATATATTTGGATCTAATTACAGAACATAGCGAAAATGAAGAAAAGTCTGGTCAGGAAACTAAGAAAAATTCACAGAAGAAAAAGGCAGAACCGGATAAGAATGGAAAAGTATCAGCACAGGGAAATAAAGAGAAAACGGATGGAGCAGCTTTAAAAGAACAGGAAACAGAAGAAGGAGTAACCAAGATAAAGGATATTGAAGATGCGATTAATAATATGATCAACAACAGCAACGAGGAAAATGTAGAGTTAGGTGTTGTGGGAAGACGTCTTGGCGAGTTGTTTTCTGATTTTGATGTGCGAAATTATGGCTATACTAAGCTCAGCATCTTTGTCAGTGACGGATTGAAAAATTATAAACTAAAGCAGGAAGGCAATCGAGTCTTAGTCAGTAAAAATGATTTTCCTGCCAAAGAAGAAATTGAAAAAGAAATTATCACTTTGCTGGAAGAAAACGGGGGAAAAATAGACAACTTATCTATTGTGCACAGTGAATTAAAGAAAATACATCCAAACTTTGATACGAAGGATTATGGATATGGAAAGTTCTCTAATTTTATTCGAAGAATGAGCAGTATTAAAGTGGTGGGAAATACTATAGAACTCAGTGCAAATGGACAAAAAAAGCGGAAAATAGATTTGTGATGTAAAAATGACAAATTTGGAAAAAAGTTGTGAAAATTCACATAAAATTCACAAATAGAATTGTTGAAATAGACGATTTTACGAAACCGGAGGAAATATTTCTCCGGTTTCGTTGACTTTTTAACTAAAGAAAGATAAACTTTAAGCAGATGTTAATATTTTTTTAATATTTAGAATGAAAATGTACATTACACTTTCAAGGAGGAGAACAAATGAAAACTCGATGGAAAAGAATTGTGTCATCTATGTTAGCAATAATTCTTGTTGCTCTGTCGGTATTTACTTTCTCAGACCAACAGCAGGTATTTGCGGCAGAAGAAAACACAATTACCGTTCACTTTAAAAGTGAGTGGGGAGGAGCCAATATTTTTTACTGGAATCAGGGTGAAAAATACAATAATCCGGTAAAGTGGCCCGGAACCGCAATGGAAGATGAAGGGGATGACTGGTATACTTATACTTTTGAAAATACCAGTACGGTAGACTTCATGTTCAACTATGAAGGAAGACAGACCACACACTATACAAAGACAGCCGGTGAATATTGGCTGCTAGATAATCAATGGTATAATCAGGACCCGACAGAAGCTGAGGTTACACCAACTGCTACGCCGAGTCCAACCATAACACCGGCGTTAACTACAGCACCTACGGTTACAGCGGTACCTACGGAGCCGCCACAGCAGCTGAAGCCAATTAGGGATGTGACACCTACCCCGGCACCGGAAGTGACCATTGCTGCCACAGAAAAAACAATTACTGTTCATTTTAAGTGTGACGATGCAGCAAATGTATACTACTGGAATGTAAACAGCGGAACAAATACACCGGTTTTATGGCCGGGAACACCAATGACGTCGGAGGGCAATGGCTGGTACACCTATAAAATAGAAAATGCCCAGAGTGCCCATCTTGTATTTACCACAGAAAAGAATGAATCAGAAGAATTGTTTGTGGTAGATGGAGAATGGTGGTATGAAAACGGATTATATGATTTTCCGCCAGAGGGATATGAATCCGCAACACCGACACCTACAGAAGAACCTGAGGCAACGCCCACAGAGATACCGACAGTAAAACCAACCGGAGAACCTGAGGCAACACCCACAGAAGCTGTTCAGAAACCAACAGCTACACAGGGACCAACGGCCACACAGGGACCGACAGCCACACCAAGGCCGGAAGTGAAAGGTAAGATTATTGTTCACTATTATTCGAAAGGCAGCACCATTCCTACAATTTACTATTGGGAGCGAAACGGCGATACAGAAGACAAGCCGGTCACATGGCCCGGTGTGGAAATGGAGGAAGATGCAGTAGAAAACTGGTATACATATACCATTGAGGATGCGACTAGCACAAACCTTATCTTTGTAGGAAGTTCAGGACAAACACGTGACTTGAGCCGTGAAGAAGGTGAATGGTGGTACAAGGGCGGAAAGTGGTATGATTATGATTATTCATTAGTCACACCAACACCAAGACCTACAGCAACGCCAAAGCCTACGATGGATCCAAACGCAACGCCGACTCCGACACCGGAACCGGTGGAGAGAACTGACTTTAGAGATGAAACCATTTATTTTGTAATGACCACAAGATTCTATGACGGAGATCCTTCCAATAATGTTCACTGCTGGGATGATGAAAAGGCAGGAAACACTGATGATGATCCGGCATGGAGAGGTGATTTCAAGGGATTGATTGAACAGCTGGATTATATCAAGGCATTAGGATTTACTGCAATCTGGATTACTCCGGTTGTAGAAAATACCAGCGGATATGATTACCATGGATATCATGCAAGTGATTTCAGCAAAGTGGATTCTAGATACGAATCTGATGACTGTACCTATCAGGATTTAATTAATGCAGTACACGCCAAGGGTATGAAGATTATTCAGGACGTTGTACTTAACCATACAGGTAACTTTGGAGAAGCTAACCTGATGCCAATGTTTGAAAAGGTAGGAGACCAGTCGACTGCAGATTGCCTGCAAATACTGCCGGGAGTCGAACTGCCGGAGGACTATAATGAACTTGATCCGGATTCTCAGTATCAGGCAAGGCTTGCACTGATGAAGAATCTAGACGGTGAAAACCATGACTGGCAAAATCTGTACCACCACTATGGAAACTTTGGTTGGGATGAATTTAATTCACAGCTGGCACAGATTGACGGTGACTGTGTGGATTTGAATACAGAAAATCCTTTAGTGTATAATTACCTGATTGATTGTTATAACCAATATATTAATATGGGAGTGGATGGCTTCCGAGTAGATACCACAAAGCATATATCACGACTTACCTTCAATGAAACTTTTATTCCTGCATTTAAAGAGACAGGTGGAGAAAACTTCTACATGTTTGGAGAAGTTTGTGCTAGAGCTACAGAGGTATGGTATCGAAATACACCATCACTTTCTGCACCATTTTATACATGGAAAGAATCTAAGGATTATGGATGGAGCGATGACCCGGCGGATGTAGGGGAAACTACAGGAGATTCCGGTCGAAATGAAAATCTAACAGGCAATGTTCTGTTGACCCAGCAGCATTATAATGATAACAGTGATGTTTCAACACAGCCTACCAGCGATAATGCATTTTTAGATGGAAATGAATATCATGAGCCGGATTACAGCATGAAGTCTGGTCTGGATGTAATAGACTTCCCAATGCATTGGAATTTCAAAGATGCAAGAAACTCCTTTGCGGTTGCTGTAGGTGGTGATCAGTATTACAATGACGCCACATGGAATGTAACTTATGTAGATTCTCATGATTATGCGCCAGATCATGCGCCGGAGGATCGAAGATTTTCCGGAACACAGGATACCTGGGCAGAAAACTTAAACTTAATGTTTACCTTTAGAGGTATTCCATGTATTTATTATGGAAGTGAAATTGAGTTTATGAAAGGGGCAGACATTGATGCAGGACCAAATGCACCATTATCTACAACCGGACGTGCTTACTTTGGAGATAATTTGGAAGGTGAACTGACTACTACAGATTTTGGAGAATACACAGCTTCTGGTACAGTGGCAGAAACATTAAATCACCCATTGTCCTTGCATATTCAGAGACTGAATAAGATCAGAGCAGCCATTCCTGCATTAAGAAAAGGACAATACTCTACAGAAGGTGTAACCGGCGATATGGCATTTAAGCGTCGTTATACCAATGAATCGGAAGGAGTGGACAGCTTTGTCTGTGTATCCATCACAGATGGAGCAACCTTTGAAGGAATTCCAAATGGACATTACGTAGACGCAATTACAGGAGATGAACAGTATGTAACAGATGGAACCCTTACGATTGAAGCTACGGAAAAAGGTAATATGAGAGTATATGTATTAGATACAGATTTGACAAAAGCACCTGGAAAAGTTGGTGTGGATGGAACATACCTGAAATAACGAATCATCATTAAAAATGCACCTTGGGGGAGTAAACCGCCAGGGTGCAATATGAAAGGGAGAACATTACATGAGATATAAAAAGATTGTTTCCGGTATGCTGGTGGCGGTCATGATTGCAGGAAGCCTGCAGGGAAGCGTGATTGTAAAGGCATCAGAAACAACAGGCTACAGTGAAGCAGCGGAAGTAAACGTTTCTGAATCAGACTTCCAGTTTGATGCAACAACCGGAACCATTACAAAATATACCGGAACAGAAGAAGTGGTGGTGATACCGTCAACCATTGGAGGAACAGCGGTAAAAATCATCGGAGCAGACTGTTTTGCAAGCAATGAAAATATCATATCCGTGGAAATTCCAGAGGGAGTTTCCACCATTGAAGAAGAAGCATTTTTAAACTGTCCCAACTTACAAACGGTTGTGATTCCCAAGGGTGTGGAAAGCCTTGGGCAATTAGCGTTCTTTATGTGTGAAAAGTTAGAAAATGTTATTATGGGAAGCGGGATCACAGCCATTGAAACAAATACATTTTATGGCTGTGCCAGCCTGAAGGCAATCCAGCTGCCGGATACAGTAACAAAAATTGGAAATTACGCATTTATGGGTTGTTCTGCTCTGGAAACAATGACAATTCCGGAAAGCACAACCACCATTGGAACAGGTGCTTTTCAGAATTGTATGGGATTAAAGGAGATTACGATCCCGTCATCGGTAACGACCATGGAAGAAGAAGTGTTTGACAGAGAAACAAATACGAAGATCAACTGTGAAGCGGGAAGTAAGGCATATGAATATGCCCATGCATATGGAATTGCCAACAGCGTAGATGAAGCAGATGTGCCTACAGCCACAGCAGCGCCTACCAAGGCAGTCACAACAGCTCCCACCAAGGCAGCTACAGCAACACCGACAGCTAGTGCACAAAAGCAGACATACAGCATCAAGTATGTGTTAAAGGGTGGGAAGATAAGCGGCACCAGCGTAAAAAGTTATGACGGCACAGCAAACATTACACTTCCAAAGGCAACCAGAAAAGGATATACATTTGCAGGCTGGTATACAGAAAGTTCTTATAAGAAAAAAGTGACAGCAATAAAGAAGGGCACTACAGGAAATAAGACGTTCTATGCAAAATGGAAAAAAGTAAGTAAACCATCCAAACCGTCCATATCAGCTTTGAAAAACAGCAGATCAAAACAGTTGAGTATCAAGCTGAAGAAAAAGATAAGCGGAGCGAAAGGCTATGAAATGGCATATGCCAGAAACAAGAAGTTTACAAAGAGCAAAAAGACGGTAAGATTTACGGGAATTGCCAAGACAGTTAAGGGTCTGAAAAAAGGAAAGACCTATTATGTTAAGGTAAGAGCTTATAAGTTAGACTCAGCTAATAAGAGAGTGTACGGAAGCTATAGCTCTGTAAAGAAAGTGACTATAAAAAAATAACTATAATAATCGTAAAAAATACAAAAAGGAAGCCATCCAAAAATCAAGGTAAGGTTTCCTTTTTTGTACGGACAATATAATAGGAAAAAAGATACAACTGTGAAAAAACACAAAAAAAATGTAATAAATATGGTGAAAATCATGATTATGACTAGCAAAGTTAAAAGTCCACGTTAGATTTGTTGACATTTTGCAAAGAGAATGATAGTATTTTTACAAAAGTATTAATAAAGTGTAAAAAATGAGTGAAGGAGAAAAGTCATGAAAACAAATTTGAAAAAAGTTGTTTCCATGCTGCTTGTACTTGCAATGGTAGTACAGACCTTGGTCGATTTTGCCACCGGAAGCAAAGTATATGCCGCAGAGGAAAAATCTGTCACCATTCATTATAAAAGTGAATGGGACGGGGCAAATATTTTCTACTGGAACCAGAACGGCGGATACAATAATCCGGTAAAGTGGCCGGGTACTGCAATGTCATCGGAAGGTGACGGCTGGTATGTACATACGTTTGAAAACACAGAAAA